>NZ_JAMXFI010000177.1:0-16952 GCF_025460875.1 Microvirga yunnanensis | reverse complement strand
GCACCAGCGGCAGCGTGCGTGGCTGGCGGACGAGCGTGAGACGGCGGGCGAGATCGGGCCGGTCCAGGGTCACGGTGAAGAAGAAGCGCAGGGCCGCGACGGCGCTGTTGATACCCGGCGGCTGGAGGCCCGCCTGGGTCTGGTGCACCTGGAACCGGCGCAGATCTTCGGCGGTGGCCTGGTCGGGGGAGCGGCCGAGGAAGGCCGTGAAGGTCTTCACGTATCGGACGTAGTCGTGCTGGGTCTTGGCGGTGAAGCCGCGCACGGTCATGTCCTCGATCATGCGCTGGCGCAAGGCGGTGCCGGCCAGAGGCGACGGGTGGACGATCATGGAGCGCTCCTCTCGAGCTGAAGGTTGACCCTTCAAGCTCGGAGGCGAAGCAACCTCCGTCACCTCTGATTGATCACAGCCTCACTGCCGCCAGAGGCTCAGCTTCAGCCTTGGAACCGCGCGCCCTCCCGCGCGAGCGGGTTCGTTCACTGGCACTGGGCTGACCTTAGCCGTACTTCCGCAACGGGATTGTGAAGCGACCTTCACGCAATCTCGCTTGAGGGCTCAGGTTGACGCATTGCAGACCCTGGGAAGTCGGACATTGGATGCTCAGGTCATAGGCTTCGTGGTATGATGCGCTCGGCTGTGGGGTGATCTCGAACGGGAGGCTCTCATGTATGCCGTGATCCGCAAGTTCAACAGAATGCGCTCGGTTGACGAGGTCGCCCGCCGGGCCGAAGCCGGCCTCGCGCCGATCCTGCGGCAGTCGCCCGGGTTCCGGGGCTACTACGTCATCAACGGCGGCAATGACGTCGGCGTCTCGATCACCCTGTTCGACACCCAGGACGCGGTGCGCGAGGCGCACCGGCGCGCCATGACTTGGATCAAGGACAATCTCAGCGACTTCTATGAGGGTGAGCCGGAAGTGACCATGGGCGAGGTCGTCGTGAGCGTTCCGGGCCAAGGGGCAATGGCTGCCTGACGCCTCACATCAGGCCTTCCTCAACCAGCGGGCCGGTTGTCCGGCTCGCTTCCCCGGAGGCGACACCGCCAGGAGCGACGCCGATCTGAGGAGCCGACGAGCCGAGTGGGAGCCGGGGTGATTATCGGCCTCTGGAGTGCGGTGGCGGCGTTCTTGCTGTGCGGGTATTGGCCCACGGCTATTCCATGAGCGACCCCGCACAACAAGCGCACAGGGCAGAGCCTAGTCGGTTGTGGCAGTTCGGCGAAGAACCCCCACTGACTCAGAATTCATCTAGGCGGCATCGATAGTAATGTGAGCGGGATCAGGCTCTATCCTGCTTTTGCCTGGGCCGCCTTGCAGGGGCCTTTCTGAGGCTCCGGATCAGGATTCGATCAGGTGCTTCTTATAGGTCTTCTCCTTAGAGGTGCCTGATGGCGGGCCAATATCCTCACCCGGCATCTTTTGCTGTTTGAGCGGCGACAGTCCCCGGAATGTGAAGATCGTGAACAGGGCGATCACAATAGCAACATCGTAGCTGCCGAGGCCCACCGCAACCCCAATGGCGCCGGTTGCCCACAATCCTGCGGCGGTTGCGGTTCCCTGCACGGTGCCGGCCTGCTTGATGATAGCCCCACCGCCAATGAAGCCAATGCCGGTGATCAGTCCTTCAACGATCCGTGCCTGCGCTTCCGGGGAGGTTCCGACGCTGCCCTCCGTCGCCTGAATGAAGCCGCAGCTTGCAACCGCCACCAGCGGAAAGGTCCGCACGCCGGCACTGCGTTCGTTGCGTTCGCGATCCCATCCGATGGGAAGGGCCAGCGCATAGGCAAAGGCTAAGGCAGCAATGTGCGGGATGATCCGCAGCGTCTCCAGCAGGTGTTCGATTTGATCCATGTCGTTTCCACGTCAGCAAACTCGCCCCGTGGAGACGGGTAAGGCGAAGCCTCAGTTCCATTGACGGCTATCGATTGGCAAAGCCTGGCAGTGGTTCCGAACTGCCCAACGGCACATTTGGCACAGCTTAGGTCTAAGCTTGAGGGCAGCCGACTTTGGCTCAGCAGAAATCGCGCAAGCATCAGGCTGCCCAGACCCGACGTGGTCGCATTGCGACGGGACGGCGTGGACCACACAAGCGGAGAGGCTCCCCAAGTCTCGGTCGCGGCTGTGCGTCAGCCCTGTGCCGCACCAATATGATCCGCCATGGTGGCGCCGCGGGCGCCCAGCGGCTTCGGTGCTCCTTCGGTGCTGTCCCGGGCGGTCTGATGCTCCATCTCGGCATTGAGGTCGGCACCGAGCAGGACGATCACAACCGACAGCCAGATCCACACCATGAAGCCGACCCCGGCCCCGAGGGAGCCATAGGTCTTGTTGTAGCTGTCGAAGTTGGCGACATACCAGGAGAACAGCATCGACGCTGCAAGCCAGAGGACGGCCGCCGCGGCGCTGCCCCAGGTCACCCAGCGCCACTTCGGATCGCGGCGGCTTGGGCCATAGCGGTAGATGACGGCCAGCCACAGGCCCACAACCACGAGCAGGACGGGCCAGCGCAGGATGGCCAGGAGCCGCTCGGCCGCGGTGGCGAAGCCCATGAAGGTGAGCACGACGGGTGCGACCACCACCGCGCCGATGGCGAGAATGATGAAGCCGATCATGCCCAGGGTGATCAGGAAAGTCGTGGCGTAGAACCGCACCAGGCTGCGCTTCTCCTTCTCGCCATAGACCACATTCAGGGCATCGAAGAGGGCCGCCACGCCCGAGTTCGCGCTCCAGAGCGCCACCAGGAGCCCGACAATGAAGGCCACGCTGAGCTCACCGTTGCCCTGAGTGACGATCAGGGAGATTTGCCCTCCAATGAGCTCCAGCACCCCGCCGGGCAGAATGCCAGCCAGCAGCGACAGGTGTGGCCCCTGATGGTGCTCGCATCGGCAATGAGCCCGTAGAGCGACACGATGGTGGCAATGGCCGGAAAGACCGCCAGAAGGGCAAAGAACGCAACCCCGCCCGAGGTCGACAGGATCCGATCCTCCGAGATCCCCCAGAGCATGCGCCAGAAGATGTCCTTCCACCCGCGGGCCGGGATCTGCTTGGGGGTGGTCGCCTCGCGTCACCGGCCAGGCTCGCGAGCGCGGGCGAGATCGTCTGGGAGCACGCTGGGGCTTGCCTCTTCTGCGAGTTTGGAGCGCCAATCTTCGCCATGTTCATTCATGGGACACCGGTGCGGATCCAGGAGGATGTCTGTTCGACAACTCCTTGCCACATGAAGCAGACGTTTTTTGGCCTTACTGCATCAACCCTGAGGGTGGATTCCTTGCTCCTCCGCGTGCGGAGAGAGAGCGTGGTAACTGGGAGTTACCTTTGGCTGTGAACCTTTTGCCTTCTGAGCCCTCGACCAATCCCGCCTAGCAGCACTCGCCGGACCACAGAGCTTGGTCAGCTTTGGCTAGTCAGAGCCGACGTTCGTGGAGCGGCCGGAACGTGTGAGACTCACCAAATCCGGAACTTCGCTGCCGCACGGCATCCGCGCCGATGCATATCCAGGGGCATAAGGCGACATTGCTTGAGCGTGATGGGCTTCGTAGTCTCGGTCCGCCACTGAAAAGTCATGCGGCGATCGCCGGCAGAGCAGTTGGTCAGGCTGCGGCCGATCCCATCGTCGTCACGGGGCACACGTCATGCGGCGTTTTGCTTTCACGAGCCAGGACTATCTTCGCGATCCAGCGCCGACGCTCGCAAGGCTGAGGGCGGCAGGCCCCGTTGTGGAGGTGCGGTTCCCGATCATCGGGCGAACCTGGATCACCACCGACAGCGGGATGGCCAGCCGCGTCCTGAAGGACAGCGAGACCTTCACGATGCGCAGGAACGGCTCGCTCGCTGGCCTGCGCTGGTGGATGCCCGGGTGGATCCGCGCACTCGCGATCAGCATGTTGTCCATGGATGAGCCGGACCATGCCCGGCTGCGCGGTATCGTCGACGAGGCCTTCCGGCGTCGCGCCATCCTCGACATGGAGCCAAGGATTCTCGCGATTGCCGACGGGCTCGCGGCCGAGCTTTTTGCCGATGGCAGCCCGGCTGATCTGGTCGAGCGCTATGCCCGCAGGCTACCGCTTGCGGTCATCTGCGAATTGCTCGGTCTGCCTCGTGCCAACAGGCCCCGCTTCATCGCCTGGGCCAACAGCCTGACTCGCCTGACCGGCACGCTCAGCTTGCTGCGCATGATCGCGGGCATCCGGCCGATGAAGGGATACCTGGAATGGCGATTGCAGGTTACCCGCCACACCGGTGGCGAAGGCTTGATCGCGGACTTGGTCCGCGTGGAAAAGGAGGGCGGACGCATCAGCGGCCAGGAGATGGTGGCCATGATCTTTCTCCTCCTCGGCGCTGGGTCTGAGACCACCACGCATCTGATCAGCGGATCGGTCCATGAACTCCTCAGGACGCCTCGTCTGCGCGACTGGCTCGAGGAGGACTGGAGCCGCGCACCGCTGGCTGTCGAAGAGTTCCTGCGCTTCATCTCCCCAGTGCAATTCAGCAAGCCCCGCTTCGTCGGAAGGGACATTGAGCTCGGCGGGATCAGATTGAGGAAAGGGGACCGGATCATGGCCATGCTGGCGGCGGCCAATTTCGATCCTGACGCCAATTCTCACCCTGAGAGGCTCGATCTGGCGCGACGGCCCAATCGGCACCTGTCCTTTGGCACAGGAATTCATTTCTGCCTCGGCCATCAGCTTGCCAGGATCGAGGCACGGTGCGCGCTGGAGGCGCTGTTCAAGCGTTGGCCCCGGCTCGAATTGGCCGTGCCGCCGGACACCATCCGGTGGCGGCCGCGGCCTGGCCTCAGAGCGATCGAACGGCTGCCGGTCACGGTTTCGGCCCGGTAACCTGTCCTCGCCTGTGCCCGATCAGGCACCAAGTCAGATGGTGACCCGTGCGCCCACCTCGACGGCTTGGTCCTCCGGGATGCAGAACTGGTCGGAGACATCACTCGCCGACCGTGCCATGGGAATGAACAGGTAGTCCTGCCAGAGCGGCAGGCCTGATTGGGCTGAGGGTTGCAGCGCCCGTCGCGACAGGAAGAACGAGGCGTCCGCCAGATCGAAGTTCGCCGCCTTCAGCGCCTTGGGCACGTTCGGGCTTTCCATGAACCCGAACCGCACGATCACCCGCGAGAACCGGTCCGAGAGCTTCTCCATGGTAACGCGGCCCTCGTCCCGCAGCCGCGGCACCTCCTCGGTCACAACCGTCAGGAGCACGTTGTGGTCATGCAGCACCTTATTGTGCTTCAGGTTGTGCAGCAGGGCGGCCGGCACGTCCTGGGAACTCCCGGTCAGGAAGATGGCGGTACCGGGCACCCGCGGCACGGGGCTGCTCTCGGCCATGCGCATGAACTCGGCCAAGGGTGGGCGGCCCCGGTGCGAAATCTCCGCCAGCAGGCGCGTGCCCTTGCGCCAGGTCCACATCAGGATGAACAGCCCCGTCCCGACCAGCAGCGGGAACCAGCCGCCGTGCGGGATCTTGAGCGCGTTCGCGCCAAGGAACACGAGTTCGATGGCCAAGAACGGTGCGATCACCAGCGCCGCAGCGGCGGGGGACCAGCGCCAGAACTTCCACGCCACGATGAACAGCAGGCACGAGGTGATGACCATGTCGCCGGTCACGGCCAAGCCGTACGCCGCCGCCAGGGCACTCGACGACTCGAAGAGGACAACGACCAGGATGACGGCGAAGAGCAGAAGCCAATTGATGAACGGGACATAGATCTGGCCCTTCTCGGTCTCGGAGGTGCGCATGACCCGGAAGCGGGGCAGCACCCCGAGGTGCATCGCCTGCTCGGAGATCGAGAAGGCGCCGGTGATCACCGCCTGGCTGGCGATGATGGTGGCCACGGTGGCGAGGATCACCATCGGCAGCAGGGCCCAGGACGGGTAGAGCAGGAAGAACGGGTTCTCCAACCCCTCGGGGTGCGCCAGCAGCATGGCGCCCTGGCCGAGATAGTTGAGGGCGAGCGCCGGCAGGACGAGGCCGATCCAGGCGGTGCGGATCGGCGCACGTCCGAAATGGCCCATGTCAGCATAGAGCGCCTCGGCTCCGGTCACAGAGAGGAACACCGCGCCGAGCGCCAGGAGCCCGGCGGTGCCATGATTGGCCACAAAGCCGAGGCCATGGACCGGGTTGATGGCGGCAAGGATGCTCAGGTCATCCCGGATGTGCATCAGGCCGCCCAGAGCCATGACCAGGAACCAGAAGGCGGTGACCGGACCGAAGAACGAGGCCACGCTGGCCGTGCCGAAGCGCTGGACGGCGAAGAGGGTAATCAGGATCACGAGACTGAGCGGCACCACGTAAGGGTCGAAGGCCGGCGTCACCAGCTTGAGCCCCTCGACGGCCGAGAGCACAGAGATGGCCGGCGTGATGATGGTATCGCCGTAGAACAGGGAGGCTCCCACCATGCCCAGGATGATGGTGATCCCGGTGCTGTGCCCGAGGGCGCGTTGGGCCAGGGTCACCAGCGAGAGGGTGCCGCCCTCGCCGTTGTTGTCAGCCCGCAGGACGAAGACCACGTACTTGATCGTCACGATGATAATCAGCGTCCACAGGATGAGAGAGACCACCCCCAGAACCATCTCGCGGGTGAGGGCGCCCGAGCCAGCATGGCCGGTGGCCGCGGCCAGGCTCTCCTTCAGCGCGTAAAGTGGGCTGGTGCCGATGTCGCCGTAGACCACCCCGATGGTGCCAAGCGTCAGGGCCCAGAAGGAGGTCGGGGTAGCGTGCCCGTGGTCGTCAGGGCTGACATCCACCCGTTCGCTGATCCCGGTCGCGGCCATGAACCCTCCCACCTCTTCAGCGGGGAACAGGCCCCCTCGGCTCAACGTAGCTGGACGACAGAGGGTTTCATCCCTTGGAGGACAGCGTGTTCGGAGTGGTGATAAGCGTTCGAACGTAGCTTCGGTGGTGAGAATGGTCACTCCACGTCGGGTGGATCAGCGGGAACCGGGAGCCAATGGGAGGGCTCCAGCACGACGCTCCCATCGATGTAGGCCAGCCATTTCCCTCGGAACCAGACGCCCGTATGCCAGCCACCCTGATCGGGGCAGAAGAGGAGGAGAGGCTGGTCATCCTCCTGCGGCGCAGTGGAGATCGGTTGTGGAGTCAAGCTTGCCTCCCGCTGAAGCCGGACCTGCTGTGCCGCAGGCGACGCCACAGGGCAAGGCCTGCACCTGTCGTGCCGGGGATTGTCCCCAGCGGTGTCCGGGGAGGCCGGACCGAGGGACACGGCATCCCGCTTCTCGCACCGGACGATCGTGCCGTGCATTGCGATCGTGCCGTGCGTTGGTTGACCATAGTGGATGCTCTCAAGCTTGTTCCTGTGCAGTCCGACAACCCTCCCCGGGTGGTCGCCCCGGCTGCCTATGCGGGCGTGCCCGGAGATCCTTGACCGGGCCTCCGGCCGGGATAACTCATCCATCGTGCCGAGGGTGGCTCGTGGATGACCATTTCGTGATTGAGCCGATCGGCGGCCTGTGGGCCGTCGTCAGCAGCGAGATCATTCTCGCCCGGTGTCCCACCGTGCCCGAAGCCATCCGGGCGGCGCTCCAGGTGGCTGCGCGGACCGCGAGCTACGGCAGGACGGTGCAGGTGGTGGTCGACGAGCCGGGGAGGGGCCGCACCGTGATCTGGGACTCAACCCGTGACGGGTTCAGCCGTGCCTGAGTCCTTTTGATCCGCCTGATCTCGACAGCGGCTTTCGCTGACGGGCTGCGTACGGGAGCCGCGGACCTTCAGGATCAGGACGACCGAGCTGAGCATCAAGCCAAGAGCACTGAAGATGAGCACGGGCATGCTGCCGAGCGCAAAGCCGTAGACGGTCCAGAGCAGGAGCCCGAAGGTGCGCACCGCGAACATGCGCAGGGAGATGGCCGCCACATCGCCGGTTCGGCAGCATTTCACGACCTGGGGCACGAAGCTGTAGAGGCCGATGCAGCCGGCGGCGGATCCAATCAGAGTTGCGAGCGACACATCCATGGTTCAGCGCGCTCCCGCTGCCTTAAGGCCACGCAGCTTCAGCACCAGGATGATACCGGCGAAGACGACGTTGAGCGCGTTGAACAGGATAACGGGCACGCTGGCGATCATCAGCCCATGCACGATCCACAGGCCATAGGCAATCAGAGAGGCGATGTACATGCGCTTCGAGATCGCGTCGGTGTCTCCTTCACGCCAAGCTTTAATGACCTGCGGCACGAAGCTGAGGCTGGTGCACAGCCCCGCCGCCAACCCCAAGGCCGTCAGCCACCATGTCTGCATGTCCTGCTCTCCCGTCGCGTGAATGTCATGAACAAGTCCGGGATGGCGAGGTTCCCGAGACAAGCGATCGTGCCGCACCGCTGCCTCGTCCTGCCTCCAGGCAGGAGTTCTGGTACGAGGGCTTCCAGAACTGGCGGAGCGAGTTCCTGGCGATTGCTGTGCCCCTGGTCCTCGGCATCTACCTGCGCGAGCGGGGCTCGCCGGAGTCGAAGCCCGTGGCCGCCCCGCACGCCGCAACCGGGCACTGACCCGCGGCTCAAAGCAGCCGAGCCGGCCTCTGCCAAGTCACTTCAGCGCATCGACCTGGCAGCCACAGGCCCTGCGGGCACAACCTTTGCAGGCCTTCCGCCTCAGGAAGCGAGAGGATAGGGTTCGCCTGAAGTCTCGCCTCTTCTGGGTTCTTGAGGTCTGCCGGAGTTGCCATGTCGCTTAGCCCTGTCCTACGTATTGCTCCGGCATTGGCTCTCGTGGCCTTGATCCATCCAGCTTGTGCCGAAGGGCTCCCGCGGCGGTCGCCCCCGCGTCCGGCACAGCCTCAGGGCAGGCAGCAGACTCAAGACAACAAGCAGTCCGAGGGGGACAAACAGTCCCAATCCGAGATCGACACCGAGGACTTGTTCGGGTTCACCGAGGGCAGCGACGTGGGTGATCCAGGCGAGCTGGAAGCCTCCATCGACAGCACGGGGCGCTACGGCCGCAGAGGCGGGCGCTACGGCGTGTTCAGCCCCACGCTCGAATTGGAATACACGCCGGCGGAGCGGCTCAGCCTCTCGCTCGATGCCACCCTCGACCGCTACTGGATCCGCAATGTCCCGGATCTCGAGAACCGGAACATGGGTGGGTTGAGCCAGCTCTCCATGCAAATGCGCTACCAGTTCATCAAGCGCGACCCGTCACCCATCGGGCTGACCCTCAGCGTGGAGCCCCAGCTCGGCTTCTTCGACCAGGACACGGGCGAGCGCGCCCGCCGCACGGCGCTTGAGGGGGTGCTGAGCCTTGACACGGCCCTGGTGCCCGAGCGGCTCTTCGGAGCGGTCAACCTCACCTATGAGGCGGAGCGTGTGCGACCTCGGACGTTCATCGGTCTTGATCGTGACCTGGAGGAAGTGGATCCGTCCGACCCTGCGGCTGTCGCCATCACTCGGACGCCCGCCGAGCGGGAGTCGACCATCGGGATCTCCGCAGCCGTGGCCTACCAGGCGGCGCCGAACCTGTTTGTGGGAGCCGAGGCGCGGTACCTGCGCCAGTACCAGGGGCTCGACTTCAAGGCATTCGAGGGGCATGCGCTGTTCATCGGCCCGACCCTGTACGTGAAGGTCTCCGACCACCTGTCCTTGTCAGCGGAATGGGACGTGCAAGTGGCTGGGAAGGCGAATGACGAACCTGGGCACCTCGACCTTGAGAACTTCGAGCGGCATCAGGCCAAGCTCAAGCTGATCGCGCAGTTCTGATGGCAGGTCCTCAGGCCATGGCACCACCTGGGCAGGGCTTCATGCCGGATGATGGGTCGCGTGGAACAAGGCCTTCCCCACGCTACTGACGTGCAGGCACCTTCTACGTGATCGGCAGCGCCAGTTCCTTGTCGAGCCGGTCGCCGTCCATGTGGACCACTTCGAAGCGCTATCCTGGCCGGACTCTCCGGCACCGTTGGAACCAATCATTGATGGGGGTTCACTCGGTCCAGAAGGGTGGCCCCCGGCGGAAGGTGCCTTGGCCTGCGAGGCGATCGTTACGGTTCGGGCGGTTCGCCCAGCGTATGCATGAGGCGGTTGGCCCAGCCGAAGATCGCGGCCGCGAAAACGAGATCCACGGATTCCAGCGTGTCGAGGCCTGCCTCCCGGAGGGTTTCAACCGCTGCCCCGTCGAGCGCAGCAGGCGTCTCGGAAAGACGGGCGGCAAAGTCGAAGATCGCCTGGTCGCGCGGTTCGAGCCTCGCATCCCGTTCGTCCCTGAAGATCGTGTCAATGACCTCGGGGCGCTTGGTCAGGCCATTGAACCGCGAGGCATGCACGGCCGCACAGTAGACGCAGCGGTTGGCGACGGACGCCCCGACGGCACCGAGCTCGCGTTCGGCCGAAGTCAGGCCGTCCTTGCCGTACATGATCTGGTTGAAGAGTGGCGACCGCACGGCCAGGGATTCCGGGTCGTGTGCCAGCGTCAGCACGTAAGGCGAGATGCCTTTATTTGAGGGCGTGACCTGCATGGCCGCCATCTGTTCGGGCGTTGCCGCGGCGGGATCGACGGGGGTGACGTAGGGCGTCCAGACCGGGACCTTGGTCGTGAAGGAGTGGACGACGCGGCTCATTTTGCTTCTCCCAGGACTTGAAGCCCCCTGATGACTCGTGCCTGATAGTTCACGAAGGCGGCGAGTTCGGCGAGGCGGACGATGTCGGACTCCTCGACGCCGGCTGCACGTAACGCCTCGATGTCACGGCGCGTGGCGTCGCGCGGACGCAGCGTCAGCAGGTCCGAATGAGCCAGGATCGAGGCGACGCGCGTCCGTTCGGAGGGAGGCATCTCGCTCGGCTGGACCTCCCCACTGCGGCGCATCAGATCGTCATAATGCGCCGCAAGTGGCAGTTGTGCGTTCTGGCGAGCCATTCGGGCTGCCAGTGCCGCACGCATGCCATGGCTGAGTCCGCCAGGCTCCTTGGGGAGCAGAACCGCATCATGGCTTGCCTGGCTGAGTCGCAGGATGTCGGCGCGTGCCGCCAGCGCCTGCGCCAAGGGTGTGCCAGGCTGGATTCCGACCATTTCTTCGATCAGCGTCATAAAATATCGCTTTCCTCGCCAAGCGGCGGTACGGTCGAATTATGCGATTTAGGTATCAATATAGAGTATGCATTCAAAATTGTGATGCTTCAATCCCAACTTCATATTGGATTTGCATTAATACCCGCTTATCATTCGTCAAATGGATAAACCACCCCTCGACATCCGGCAGCTCGAAGCCTTCGCGGCGGTGATGTCGGTCGGCAGCATCACCGGAGCCGCACGCCTGCTCGACCGTTCGCAACCGGCCGTCACCCGCCAGATCCGTGAACTTGAGGCTGACATCGGTTACGAACTCCTGCATCGCAGCGGGCCGCGCATCAGCCCGACCCAGCGTGGGGTGCAGTTCCATGCGCAGGTCGAGCGGTTGCTGGTCGGGCTCAGGCACATCCGAGAGCAGGCGGAGGCGATCGGCGCGGCGACCCTGCCGGCCTTCGAGGTCGCCTGTACCCCGGCGCTTGCGGCCGGGCTGATCCCGGATGCGCTCGCGGCGGTGGACCCCACGCTGCTGCCGGAGCAGATCCACATCCAGTCGCTGTCCGCCGAGGGCGTGGTCCAGCAGGTGCTGTCGCATGCGGCCGATTTCGGTCTCGCCAGCCTGCCGGTTGAGCATCCCGGCCTCGAGGTTCATTGGATCGCCGAAGCCCCGTGCGTTGCGGCGCTGGCACCGGATGATCCCTTGGCCGGGCAGGAGGTCATCGCGCTGCGGGAACTGGCGCAGCGGCGGGTCGTCACCATGGCGAACCCTTATCGCCTGCGGCGGCGCGTCGACGACGCCTTCGCGGCGGCCGGCACGATCCCAACACGGATGATCGACACGAACTCCTCGCTTACCGCGCTGGCGCTGGTGCGTCGCGGCTTGGGTGTGGCGATCGTTGAGCCGGTCATGGCCTGCGCGCTCGAGCTTCAAGGCATCGCGCTGCGACCGCTCGATGTCGGTATCCCGTTCCTGTTCGGCGCGATCTCGCCGGCCGCACGTCCCCTGCCGCCGAGCATCTGCGCCCTGAACGAGGCCCTGGTGAAGGCTGCCGCAGGGCTTATCCCCGGCTTCAGGCTCCATGACATGGCCGGCACGGACCTCCTGTCCGAATTGGTCTACGGGGCGGATCATCACAAGGAAGCGTCGCGATGAGAGCCGACTGCACCGTGCCGTCTGGGCTCGATGCCCTGGAGCAGCGGCTGGCACAGGATCTCGCCTGGTTGGAGCTGCCGGCCAAGTCCTGGGTGCCGCCACGCGAGGTCGAGGGCCGGCGCGTGCGCGACGTCGTCATCATCGGCGCCGGCATGGCGGGTCTCGTCGCCTCGGGCATGCTCAAGCGGCTCGGCGTCGACAACCACGTGCTGTTCGACCGCGCCCCGGCCGGATCCGAGGGGCCGTGGCTCACCTATGCACGGATGCGCACCCTGTGCTCGCCGAAGCAACTCACCGGACCTGCGATGGGCCTGCCGGCGCTGACCTTCCGGGCCTATTACGAGGCACGCTTTGGCTCCGATGCCTGGGAGGCCCTGGATCGCGCCGCGTACGCTGTGGATGGACTATCTCATCTGGTACCGGAAGGTTCTGGGGCTGCCGGTCGAGAACGGTGTCGAGGTCAAGGCTCTCGAGCCGCGTCCCGACGGGCTGCTGGCCCTGTGCATCGCCAAGGCAGGGGATGAGGCCATGGTCCTTGCGCGTCATGTTGTCCTGGCGACGGGGCGCGACGGGCTCGGCGTTCCTTACGTGCCGCCGATCGCCCGCACCATCGACTGCCGGTTCTGGGCGCATACCGCCGACCCCATCGATTTCGAGGCGCTGCGTGGCAAGCGCGTCGCGGTGATCGGGGCGGGTGCCTCCTCGATGGATAATGCCGCGGTTGCACTGGAGACCGGCTGCGCCCGGCTCGACCTCTTCATCCGCCGCACCGACATCCCGCGCATCAACAAGTTCACCGGCATCGGGAGCCAGGGTGTCGTCCACGGCTTCGCCGGCTTGCCGGACGAGTGGAAGTGGCGCTTCCTCGACCATACGCTTCGGGCGCAGACGCCGCCGCCGCGGCCGAGCACGCTACGCGTGTCGCAGCACGCGAATGCGCATTTCCATCTCGGCAGCCCGCTGCTCGATCTGGCGGAGGCGGGCGACCATGTCGTCATCACCACGCCAAAGGGCCGCTACGAGAACGATTTCATCATCTTCGGCACCGGCTTTCAGGTCGACCTCGCCTCGCGGCCGGAGCTTGCCGCCGTTGCACCGCAGATCCGGCTCTAGCGTGATCGCTTTCCGGTACCCGCCGACATGCCCAATCCCGAGCTCGAGGGCTCGCCTGACTTGGGCGAGAGTTTCGAGTTCCAGGAGAAGACACCCGGCGCCTGTCCGGCCCTCCATCAAATCCACTGCTTCAACTTCCCGGCGACGCTGAGCCACGGCAAGCTGTCCGGCGACATCCCGGCGATCAGCGAAGGTGCCGATCGACTGGCGCGCGGTATCGTGAGGGCGCTCTCCGTCGCCGACCGGGAGCAGCATTTCGCTGCCCTGACGGCCTTCGCGACGCCTGAATTGCTCGGTGACGAGTGGACCGACGCCGACACCACGATTGGAGTGTCCAGCGCCGCAGTCTGAGAGGAGATGTCACATTAACGGCGAATACTGCTCTGTACTCGTCAAGGAAAACTCTCGTGCCGAGAGAAATCAACGACTTGGGCTGTGCCAAAACCGACCTCGTTGTGCAGCCCAACGGCTATACTCAGTTAATGTGACATCTCCGGCTCAGGGACAGACCGAGTCAGCCCAGCACCATGATCCTTAGACGATTAGTGTCAGGGCTGCTTGTTCGTTTAACTCAGACGTATCGAAAGCCAGTCAGATCAGCGTTGGGCTGAGCCATAGCTTCACTTGGTCAGTGATTGGGTTAGGATTGGGCTTGGCGACAAACTGTCATGCGATCTCTCAAAGTTAAGTAGGTAAGTATTGATGTACGATTTTGCCTACTAGTATGGTAGTATAGGAGATTAGTTTTATCAATCGGTAGGTAAATTTTAGCTTAATCCTAGGGCTATATACCATAACTATGTCAAAGCTTCCTATTTATCTGTTTCTAATTTGGTCATAAACACCTGAGACAATGATCGTGCGTCTTATCAACTAAGAGGCACCCATGTTAAATTGCTACGTCTTTCAATCTGCTGCCGATCCCAACCTGCGTGGCTTCACTGACAGTTCTACTGGTGAGAAACTTCCTGCTGAGAGCGGCCCTTGGACCTTCACTCAACAGGTCAGCCCGGACGATCAGTGGACGTTCAAAGTAGGCCGAGCCATCGTCTCAGCCGGGATCTTGGAGAACGGCTTCTTGGTGTGGGAGGCAAGCAACACGACCGCCTCATTTCATCCGGTCATTGAGAGTGATCGCGTTGAAGGCACGGCAGTGTTCAATCAGCAGGGTCGGCAGATCGGCACCATCAAGCGGCTGCTGATCGAAAAGGTCAGCGGTAAAGTCCTCTATGTTGATGTGGAGTTTGGTGGCTTCCTCGGCATCGGGGTTCATCACCGCACCGTCCCCTGGGACAAACTCTCGTATGACAAGGCGTTTGAAGGCTATCGTACTGACATTACAGAAGAGCAGGTACAGGCCGCACCATCGTTCTACGGCGGCGAAGGTGACGATCTGGTCTGGCCTGATCGCAAGCGCGAAAGGGAACTGAGGAACTACTGGCACGATGATCCAAGAGGTCCATTCTAAGGTCTTGCGGAGCCGCCCTTGGTAAATCTTCGGGTTCTTTAGCGGTTTAGCGAATTTAGAGGTTTAGCGAACCGGACGCACTGGAACAGCGTTATCTCATGCGCCTAGCGACCCCAACTCCCTTGGCCATAGCTAGGCTGCAACTCCTGACCGAGTGGGAGCCTCATGTCGCGACCTCCCAGGGCTCTTTAATTTGTGTAGGAGCGTATCACTGACGGGCATTTGTAGTTGATGGGTGATCGGCAGGAAAGCCACACCCAGAGATAAGAGGATGCAGTACAAGGCGATCCTTCTCAAAACCTACATCACATTCGTTGACTTCAGCAGTCAGCAGGCTAGGTTAGCCCTCAATTATACTATTATAGGCTATAATGCCGGGGCAGAGCCGTGATGAACCAGCTTTTGCACTTCGTTGTTACGCGCCATTTGTCAATTGACCTTGGACTTGCGGTTACAGCCATCACAGCCGCGAGCGTCGCGTTAGTCATCTGTGCGCAACTGCCTTGAGCCTTCCCGTTGCCTTCCCACCTGAGCAGCAAAGTCGCTATGTGGTTGAAATTGTGGGCGAGGGCTCCTGACTGTGCCTTAACGAAGTCGAGGAAGCGACGGCCGACCAAGTCACGGTGAAACCATTAGAAGATAGAAACCCTACCAGACTGCTCAACCAATAGGGTTATCTAACGCTAATGCTTCTCTGCTGATTGTGTTGGTTGAAGAATAAATCGATCTGTCAGGAAGCTTACGATCTTGGCAATCTGATCCCTTGGAAGGGTAAATCCCACTGGCCCGAATTTTGGATGATAAAACGCAAGCAGGGCACCGGCGGGTGGAGAAATGCTCGGATATGCCACTTTGTGTTGGCGGCTGTGCAGATTGTTACGTCATCGCTCTCAAAGTCAGGGGGTGACTGCCCCTCAACCATCTTACTTCTTGCGGTTCCAATTTCGCCAATCAGCCGATCAAGTTCGTCAAGCGTGAGCACCAGTTGCACTGGTGGCTGTCCAAGAGGAGCTATCTCGATTGCTGTTGCAGTCCTATCGTGAGCGACTCCGATCGCCATTTCTACGTCCGGCATGGCCTTGGCCCCCTCAGATTCCTAGCTCTAAGGTGACCTGCGCGAACGGCTTTTTGATGCCCGGCTGGACTGCAAAGATAATCCACAGTCATCCACAGCCTGACCGAAATGTTCTCTCTTTGTTCTCATCTCGTGGTACTATTAACAGTATGGATTGGGAGAACAAACGTGAGATTGCCCAGATTGTCTCTGCGTATCTGGAAACTGCTGGATGCCCATGCTGAGGGCCTTCCTGCTATCGGAGCCTTGGCGCTAATTGTGCTGGTGTTGCTGCTGGCAAAGTACCTTGCTGATCTGTGAGCCTGAGAGGAACCCGCAAGAGGCTTGGCCGTTGGCTTCCTGAACTTCCTGGTTCCCTCTGATTAGACTAATGAGCCTGGCGGTATCCCCATCAGGCTCTTTTCTTTTGGTTAGACAACCGTAGCCTTCGCCAACTTCTCAGCCACCTTCTCCGGTCTCAGGTAAGTGTATCGGCTCAACATCCGTGGATCACGGTGTCCACTGTTGTAATATTAGAGTGGGTTCAACAACGGTTTCCCACACTCTGCCTCACCCTAGGGCAACCGACGTTCAAGCTCCGATACAGTTATATCTGGAGACGGAACCCAGATTAACTTGCGTTAATTGACCTTACATGACCGGGCATCGGCTCCGTGTCGGCGATCTTTGCACGTTTGGGTTAGCGTTAACGCAAGACCCGGCGACGGAGCGGTTGTTGCCGTCACAAAGTGGAGGAGCGCCATGACAAAGTACGTGTTCAAGATCGGTCAGGTGGTTCAGGCCAAAGGAACCTCGCCTAAGCTTCCGCAGGGTCATCTTAAGGTTCTTCGCCATCTCATGCCAACACCGTCCGGGACACCACGGTATTGTGTAAAGAGCGAAACAGAAACGACCGAGCGGGTAGCTCAGGAAGACCAAATCGAGCCAGTCGTGCGATAGCTATGGAAAGCAAAGCTTAGGTTGAACGAACTGGCGGATGGCTGGCCTCTAGTTCCCGACCTTAATTGGTCGTCTGTGAAGAATCCCGATCCCATTGGAACGATTGGGATATTGGTCGTCTCGCCAGCTTCGGATTTGCAGGATTGCGGGGCGACAGCGGTGGATTTCCTGCGTTTTCCGTTGCCGCTCCGGCCC
>NZ_JAMXFI010000176.1:0-16955 GCF_025460875.1 Microvirga yunnanensis | reverse complement strand
CGTGAAAGGGGCCCGGGCCGAGGCCAAGAACAGCCTGCTGTTCGACAACGGCGACCTGATCCAGGGCTCGCCGCTGGGCGACTTCGTCGCCTATCGGCGCGGCATGAAGCCGGGCGACGTGCATCCCATGGTGGCCGCCATGAACGAGCTCAACTACGATTGCGGCACCCTGGGCAACCACGAGTTCAATTACGGCCTGGACTTCCTTCAGAATTCGCTCGGCGCCGCAAAATTCCCGCTGGTCTGCGCCAACGTCATCAAGGCGAACGGCGAGACCCTGCTCAAGCCCTGGCTCGTCCTCGATCGCGAATTCGTCGATGAAGCCGGCGCCAAGCAGACGCTCAAGGTCGGCGTGATCGGCTTCGTTCCGCCGCAGATCGTGCAGTGGGACAAGGCCAATCTCGACGGCAAGGCCACCACCATCGACATCGTCGATGCCGCCACCAAGTATGTGCCGGAACTCAAGAAGGCTGGCGCCGACATCGTCGTGGCGCTCTGCCATTCGGGCATCGCCGGCGGCGAGCGCAAGGGCGGCGAGGAGAATGCCGCGCTGCACCTCGCCAAGGTCGAGGGCATCGACGTGATCCTCACGGGTCATCAGCATTTCACGTTCCCGGGCGGCAAGGAATTCAACAACATTCCCGGCGTCGACGTGAAGGCCGGCACGCTCCACGGCAAGCCGGCCGTCATGGCCGGCTTCTGGGGCAGCCATCTCGGCCTTGTCGATCTCGAACTCACCAAGGAGGGCGACGCCTGGAAGGTGGCGAATTTCCGCACCGAGGCGCGTCCCATCTACGACCGTGTCGACCGCAAGATCGTCGCGAAGGTCGATTCGGACGCGGCCATCATGGCGGCCGCCCAGGCCGGCCACGACGCGACCCTGAAATACGTGCGCGAGCCCGTCGGCACCACGGCGGTTCCGATCCACTCCTACTACTCGCTCGTGTCGGACGACGCCTCCGTGAAGCTCGTTGCCGAGGCGCAAGCCTGGTACGTGGCCGATCAGCTCAAGGCCTCGCCCTTCAAGGACCTGCCGATCCTCTCGGCGGCGGCGCCCTTCAAGGCCGGCGGCCGCGGCGGTCCCAACTACTTCACCGAGATCAAGCCCGGCCCGCTCGCCATCAAGGACATGGCGGACATCTACATCTACCCGAACACGATCCGCGTGGTGAAGGTCACGGGCGCGCAGGTGCGCGAATGGCTGGAGCGCTCGGCCGGCATCTACAACCAGATCGATCCGGCCAAGGGCGGCGAACAGGAGCTCATCAACCAAAAGTTCCCGGCTTACAATTTCGACGTGATCGCGGGCGTGCAGTACAAGATCGATCCGACTCAAGGATCGCGCTACGACGACAACGGCAAGGTCGTGAATGCCGATGCGCACCGCATCAAGGACCTGACCTATAACGGCAAGCCCGTGACGGACGATCAGCAGTTTCTCGTGGTGACCAACAACTATCGCGCCGGCGGCGGCGGCAACTTCCCCGGAGCGGACGGCACCACCATCGTGTTCGAGGCGCCGGACCTCACCCGCGACGCGATCATGCGCTACATCGTCGAGAAGAAGGAAGTGGCCCCGAAAGCCGACGGCTCCTGGTCGCTCGCGGCGCCCGCGGGCGTCACCGTGACCTTTACCACCGGTCCGAATGCCGCCAACTACCAGCCGGCCGGCATCAAGGTCGAGAAGATGGGCGACGCCCCGGAGGGCTTCGTGAAGTACCGCATCGTGAGCTGATCCTCACGCAAGCAGGATAGGGAGGCGGCCGGGCGCGAGCCCGGCCGTTCTGCTTTCAGGATCCTGCGGACAGTAAACCCATCACGTGGATGTGACCGGTCGTGCGTCATTGCAGGGATGGCCGGGAATAGAGGCATCGTCGCGCGTCATGTCACTGAACGCAAATCGCAATTCTCCCGGCTGATAGTGAGGATCCTCTGGCGTAAAATTCAACACATCCAGCGGTTGAGAGAACTTTAACGCAGCGTTAACCAGCGTCGTCGCGAATGCCTGTATCGCTCCTGTTCGATCCCCATTGCTGCACCGATTGTTTTGATGATTTTGCTGCTTCGCCGCTCGGTTTCGCTTCTTCCGTCTTTGCTCCTTCTGGCTTCTCCTCTCCTGGCATCGCCCGCGATGACGACGGTCGCCGTGGCCAACGAGGTCGAGATCTGGAGCGGGACCCTCACCTCGTCCTGGCTCGACGATCATCTGGCGGTCAAGCGTGCGACCCGGCCGCGCGCGCCGGCCCGGTTGAACCGCACGCAGGTCTGGGCCAGCGGCATCGCCCGCACCGACATGCAGGCCTTCCTGCCGACGGATGTCGATCGCGCGGTCGGGGCCAAGATGCAGCCGTTCCAGGGGTATAATTTTCTGGTCGGGACGGAACTGGTCCGTGGTGGCGGCGAGACGAGCCTCCTGTCGTCGAAGGCGAGCTGGGAGGCCTTCGTGAGGCGGGACTGGGAGCGCCTCGGCGTCACGGTCGGCGTGACGACGGCGGGCTTCCTCGACAGCGGGCAGAGTGCCTATTCGCAATCGCTGAGTGGCATCATGGACATTCCGCTCGATCTCTCCTTCCAGGCATGGAGCACCGAGCTGCGGCTCGCTCCCAGCATGAACCTGGACGGCGTCAGCGGAGACATCAGCACAGGCCTTGTGTCGGAACTCGTCGGTCGAACCCGGCTGACCTCGCCGGCCGACCGCTTCCGGTCGGACCTCCATGTCCGGGTCGGCTATGGGGTCGCGCCCAACACCCGGCCCGTCGCGTCAGCGACACTCGAGCTGCGGATCGCGCCCAACCTCTGACGCCGGCAGCCGCCGCGGGGATCCCGGCTCCTTCCACCGCAGAACCCCGAGACCCGAACCTGACCTCTGGCGCACATCTTTACCGCCGAGGAGCAGGACGCCGTCCTCGGATGGCTTGAAAAAGCCCTCGAAGGGAAGAAATAGAACCGGGACTGCCAGCAGCGCCCGGGCTCCAGCCCGTTGATCAAGGCGCGTGATCGGAGAGAATTGTGGGACAGCTGACCTTCGACGGCCTCGGGCCCTACGACCTGCCCGACGCAACCCATGCCGATGCGCAAAAGGACGGCGATGGGTTCATGATCTCGTTTCGCCTGTGGAAGTCGGAGAAGGAATGGACCCTGGTCCGAATCCATGTGAGCGACAAGGAGGCCGAAAAGCTCGGCCGCCAGATCGGGGATGCCCGCGTCAGATCGGACGGATCGACCATCATCTAGATCTCATGGTCACCCTTGATCCCGCGTCCATGCGAGGCGTATGGCCAGGATGCTCTCCGAACCCGGCCGGGGACCTCTCAAAAGCCGCATTGTCGCTCTAGATGAGGAGAATCGGCAGCTCATCGTTCGGCTGCTGTTCTTTCAGGCGCAATCCTGCCCTCGAAGCCCATGTCATTTCGAGGTGTATCATGAAGACGCAACTGCAGCCGATCCGCGGCTATCGAGCGCTCGTCGTCGACCGGTCGACAGGGAACTTCGCAACGCATCATCTGCACAGCGATGATCACGATCTTGCCAATGAGTGGGCCCGTTGCCTGGCTCAATCGTGCCGGGTGGAGCTCTGGCATGATGCTCAGCTCGTCGGGTCGTTCCCTCCCATGGTGAGCCGCAGGACGGTGCGCCTCGGTTGAGGCGTCGGCCCTGGGGTGCGGCGTGTTCTTACAAATGACGTGTTGTCGCTATATGTTTGATGGATCAGCGGTTCCCTAGTCGGCCGCTGCCCTTTTGGGCGCATGAGGCGTCTCGGAGCTGTCCGGGCTTTGGAGAATGACGCATGCCAGTCGATCTGCCGCCGAACAAGAAGCCCCCTCTCTCCGCCGAGGCCACGTTCAGCCTGCTGCTGGACCGGTCCTTGAACTGGCTTGCGGTGGTTGTGGTGATTGCCCTGCTGCTGTGGGCCTATGAACTGGGTCTGATGCCGCTGATCTAGGCATCGCACGCCGATGTGACGCATCACGGCAGCGGAATCAGATCGCTCATGGTCTCCGGTTTCGGTTCCTTGCCGAGGCGTCGGCGCTTGGCCAGGATGAGGGTGCCGTTCAGCTCGCCGCCGAAGAGGAAAATGGCCCCGAGGGTGTAGAGAAAGATCAGGGCCACCATGGCGGTGGCGAGACCCCCATAGGTCGACGCGTAGGCGCCCGGATAGAATTCGAGGTACCAGCTGAAGGCGAAGCCGCCGAGAAGCCACAGGGCCAGCGTCACGCCCACGCCGGGCAGCACGGCGCGAAACCGTCGGCGTCCCGCAGGGACAAGCTTGTGGGCGAAAAGCAGCCCCGCCACGATGACGACGGTCGCCACCCCGACCCGCAGGAACCCGATCAGACCATCGAGAGGTTTCAGGGCCGGAACCCAAGAGAGCACGCCGCGCCAGACGAAGGGGCCGAGCACGACGAGGAGCGCCAGGGCGAGCAGCATCATGGCGCCCGCGATGACGAACGCGATCGATTCGAGCCGCGTCAGCCACCAGGCGCGGGTTTCCCGCACCCCATAGGCGCGGTTGAGGCCGACCCGGAGGCTCTCCACGCCGCTCGATGCGAAATAGAGCGCGAGCACGAGGCCCAGGGTCACCACGTCGCTGCGCCGGACCGACAGGATGTTGTGCACCTCGCCGGCGATCGGCCCCGCCACCTCCTTCGGCCAGGCCTCGAGGATGATGTCCGCCACCTCGTCGGCCAGGGTCCCGGTCCCGAACAGGCTCGCCAGGGCGGTGACCAGGATCAGGAACGGGAACAGCGACGTCAGCACCGAGAGGGCGATATGGCTCGCGATCGCCCAGGAATCGTGCAGCACGAAGCGGGTGGACGCGATGGCGACGAGTTCGAGCCAGAGGCGAAGGCGGTTCAAAAGACGGGTCTCCAGGCTGCTGGAGATGGTGCGGCGGGGGCCGAGGGCAAGGAAGCCGCCCCCGCAAGGATCTGAGAGCCGTGCAATCCGAAGTGCATTGTCCCTGTTCCTGACTCCCGGCTCCTGCAGGTCGACTTTTAGACGAGGCCGCGTGGATCGACAAAGGCCGAGGTTCGGGCCTACAAGCCGGGAGACGATCCTTGCTCCTCCACGGCCATGAACCCCACCGTCTTCGCCCGCCTCGCGCCCCCGCTCTTCGTGCTCATCTGGGCGACAGGCTTCATCGTCGCCCGGTTCGTGGCGCCCTATGCCGAACCGCTGACCTTCCTGCTCGTCCGGTACGTTCTGGCCACTCTCGTGCTGGCCGGCATCGTCACCGCGGCACGCGTGTCGTGGCCCCGCGCCTGGCATGATTGGCGCAACAGCCTGATCGCCGGCATCCTCCTGCACGGGCTCTATCTCGGCGGCGTCTTCTGGTCGGTGAAGCACGG
The DNA here is from genome assembly GCF_025460875.1 of Microvirga yunnanensis. Lineage (NCBI taxonomy): Bacteria > Pseudomonadati > Pseudomonadota > Alphaproteobacteria > Hyphomicrobiales > Methylobacteriaceae > Microvirga > Microvirga yunnanensis. The sequence goes on along the minus strand of NZ_JAMXFI010000176.1, from coordinate 11,607 downwards.
GCTGCCGGCCGGGATCTCCGCCCTGGTGGCCGGCCTCCAGCCGCTGGCGACCGGGCTGCTGGCCGGGCCCCTGCTGGGCGAGCGGGTGTCCCCGCGCCGGTGGGTCGGGATCGGCATCGGCTTCATGGGGGCGGCGCTCGTGGTCGCCCCCAAGCTCGGGGATGGTGGCGTGCCGCCGCTGGCGCTCGGGGTCTGCGTGCTCGGGATGCTCTCGATCACCTTCGGGACGATCTGGCAGAAGCGCACCGGCAGCAGCCTCGATCTGCGGGTCAATGCGGCCATCCAGTATATCGGCGCCGCTGCCGTCACCCTGCCCCTCGTGCTGCTGACGGAGGAGGGCCACATGGAGCTGAGCCTGCCGCTTCTGGGCGCCCTGGCCTGGGCCGTACTCGGGCTGTCGATCGGGGCCATCGGCCTTCTGCTCTTCCTCATCCGCCAGGGCGCGGTGGTCGGCGTCGCGACGCTGCTTTATCTGGTGCCGCCGGTCGCGGCGCTCATGGCCTTCGCGCTTTTCGGCGAGACCCTGAGCCTGATCCAGCTCGCCGGCATGGGGCTCGCAGCCCTCGGCGTCGCCGTGGCGAGCCGGAGCTGAAACGCAAAAGCCCCGGAGCGCACGCTCCGGGGCTTCATGGCGCGGTTGTCTTATTTCGTGATCTTCACGGAGACCGGATCGCTCGCCGGAAACGTCTCCTCCACGCCTTCGTCGAGGAGCTCGTCCTGGTGCTTCTTCCGGTTCTCGGATGCCTTGTCGTCCTTGCGCTCCGGCTTGTCCTTCGGGGTGTCCTGCTTGCGGTTGTCGTCCGCCATGGTGTGTCTCCTGTGGAAGGATGGCGCTCCTGCTGAGACGACAACGCAACAGGCCAAGCTTCGATCCTTCTTCCCGGCCGCAAACAAAAACGGCGCCGCGAGGCGCCGTTTTCATCAGGTCGAGAGCCTTCAGCGCGGCTGCCCCTGCTGCTGGTTGACGAAATAGTCGAAGGGCAGCTCGGCGATGCGGAACCAGGTCAGCTCCTTCTCGCGGAAGGCGTTCCAGGAATCGTACACCTTCTTGAACTTGGGATTGGAGGCGGCAATCTCGTTGTAGAGCTTGTAGGCTTCCTTGTAGCTCTGCTCCATCACGTCCCGCGGGAAGGGACGAAGCTGCACGCCCTGGCCGACGAGGCGGCGGATCGCGTCGGCGTTCTGCGCATCGTACTTGGCCACGCACATGGCATTGGCCTCTGCGCAGGCGGCTTCGAGAATGGCTTTGTAATTGGCCGGCAGCTCGTTCCACTTGCTCATGTTCACGTAGAGCGAAGGCTGCGCGCCGCCCTCCCAGAAGCCCGGATAGTAGTAGTACTGGGCGACCTTCACGAAGCCGAGCTTCTCGTCGTCGTGCGGCCCCGAGAACTCCACCGCATCGAGAGTGCCGCGCTCGAGCGCCGGGTAAATGTCGCCGGCGGCGAGCACCTGGGGCACCACCCCGAGCTTCTGCATGATCTGGCCGCCCATGCCGGCGATGCGCATCTTGAGGCCCTGCAGGTCGGCGATGCTTTTGATCTCCTTGCGGAACCAGCCGCCCATCTGGGCGCCCGTCTGACCGGCCGGAATCGGATAGATGTTGTAGTCCTTCGTGAACTCGCGGACGAGATCGAGCCCTCCGCCGTAATGCATCCAGGCATTGTGCTGGCGCACGTTCATGCCCCAGGGCACGGAGGTCTCGAACATGAAGGTCGGGTCCTTGCCGATGAAGAAGCTCGACAGGGTGTAGGAGCACTCGACCGTGCCGTTCTGCGTGGCGTCGAGGGTCTGGAGCGCCCCGACGATCTCGCCCGCGGCGAAGACCTGGATCTGGAACTTGTTGTCGGTGGCGGCCGCGACGCGCTTGGCGATCATCTCGCCCGCGCCGAAGAGGGTGTCGAGGCTCTTCGGATAGGCCGAGCTCATGCGCCAGCGGATCTCCGGCTGCGCCTGGGCGAGCGCCGGGGAGGCGACGGCGCCTGCGGCCGCCGCCAGGCCCGCACCTTTGAGAACTTTTCTTCTGTCCATGAGCATTTCCTCGACCGATTTATGTCGTCACTGCCGGTTTGGCTGAACATTCCATAAAGCCGGAGGAGGGCCGCTGTCACTCCGCCTTCCGTTGGGACAGATATGCAGCCGGGAGGGCCTAGCTATGCGTTGGCGTCATCGAGGCCAATGGGCGGCAACCGCCGTCCGCGTCGCCACCGGTCGGTCCGGTGATTCCGATTGTCGGAAGCATCGCGCTCTTCGGATCGGAATGGCCGGCACGATGCCGGCCATGACTCGGGAGGGGTCTGCCTCCAATCGTCCGAAACGCCCGCGGGACGATTACCGTTCCTCCGTACCGCCCTTGGACAGCGGACGCTGCTGCTGGCCGCTATGGGCGCGGGCGGAGCGCTTCGGCGGCTTCTCGTCGCCGGTGGAGGAGGTCGAGCGCCCGCCGGACTGGCTCGCCGTGGGACGGCCGCGCACCAGCGTGCCCTTGGGCACGTCCACCGCGTTTCCGGGGGCCGGGACCCGGGCCCGGGACGTGGCTCCCCCGCTCATGCCGGTTGGCCCAGTGGTACCTTCGGTCTGCGCGCCGCGGGGCGCCGGGCTCTTGGCCGCGGTGGTGTTCACGCTGTCGGCGATCTCCTCGTTCGACATCCGGAAGCCGGCGTCGTCGTCTTCCTCTTCCGGCACTTCCTTGAAGGAGTGGATGCCAGCCTTCGAGCCGCTCGTCGGGCGGTTGTCGTCCACATGATCGATGTCGAGTTCCGGATCGAGCTTCTTCGAGGCTCCCATGATGCCGGTGGCTTTCGCCGCGGCCCGCTTGGTGTTGCCGACGTCGTTGCGCTGGGTCGGGCCGGCCACGAAGTCGTCGCCGGTCTCTTCCAGGGTGACGTCGTTCAGCACCTCGTCGACCGGCGGCTCCGGGGGGCGGCCACGTTTGTCTTGCGCCATGGACTATTCCTCTTCCTTGGTTTCGAGCAGACTGCGTGTCTGCGGCTTGCAAAGGCAACGTCCTGTCGAAGCCGGGTGTTCCGGCCCCGGATCCATGAAAACGGGGCCGATTTCCCTTATTTGCCAAGCTCTTTCTGGATGTCCTGCAGGAGCGTCAGATGCTCCTTGATCTGTCCGCTGGCGAGGCGCGCCACATTGGCCGTCTCACGGTTGCCGGAGCCCTGCTTGAGATAGCTCTCCTGAAGCTTCAGCAGGTCCTGGTGGCCCTGAATCTGCAGGGCGACGTAATCCCGATCGAAGGCGTCTCCCGGCTGCGCCTTCGAAAGACGCTCCATGGCTTCCGAATCCTTCTGCGGCAGTTCCGGGGCCGTCGCGGCGGATTGCCGAGCGCCCTGTGTGGTGGAGGCGGTCGCGTTCGGATCGGCGAAGGAATGCATGATGTCGGTGAGCAGGTTCTGCTCGCCGATCTCGAAATCGGCGAACTGCTTCACGCGCGGGTTCTGCGCCTTGCTGTGCGCGAAGTTCGACTGTTGCAGCGACACGGTGCTGAGCGCCAGGACCTGCTGCACGTATTGGCGGTCGACCTGCGATTGCTGCTGGCCCATGGCGGCCGGCGCGCTGTTGGCCTGGCCCTGCCGGGCCGGGGTCTGCGTGTCCTGCGGGGCGCCGCCCTGCTGAGTGCGCTGCTGGCGCTCCTGCGCGTTCCGGCCGAGAGCCGGGTTGGCCTGCGTTTCCGCGGGCTGCGGCGTCGTGGACTGGGGAATGGCCTGGTTCTGCTGCTGGGCGAGGGCGGGAAGGCTGGCGGCGGCCACGAGGCCGGCGATCACGAGACGGCGTGACGACATGAAGGGCTCCTGCAAACGGATTGTGAGAGCGAACGCTTGCGGGAGGGTTTGGTTCGGGCAGCAGGCGCGGGCGGCCTGTCCTATCCGGCTTTCGCAAGCGCGAGACCGGTCACGATCATGAGGGCCGATGCCCACCGGGCGATGCCGAACCGTTCCTTCAGGACCATTGCGGCGATCAGCGCGGCGAACAGGACCGAGGTCTCGCGGACGGCGCCGACCAGGCCGATCGGGGCCTTCGTCATGGCCCACAGGGCCGTCCCGTAGGAGATGTTGGCGATGGCCCCCGCGGCAACGCTCTTGCCCCATACGGAGGCCGGCGCGCTGAACAGGGCCGCTCCCTGAAGGTAGATCATTCCCGGGACCATGAGGGCTCCCGTGAGCGCCATCATCGCGAGCAGGTATCCGGAGGAATTGCCCGACAGGCGTGCGCCCACGCCGTCGACCAGGGTGTAGCCGACCACCGTCGCGGCGGTCAGAGCGGCGACCGTCAGGCTCCGCGCGTTCAAGCCGCCGCGGCGCACGGCATCGATGCCGAGGCCGAGAATGCCGCCGCACAGCACGCCGATCCCCAGCCAGGTCACGGGCTTGAGCGTTTCGCCCAGGAGCAGCATCGCCAGGAGCGTGGTGAACAGGGGCGCGCTGCCTCTCACGAGCGGATAGATGGCGGAATAATCCGCGTACCGGTAGGCGAGGCCGATCAGGACGAAATACGCCACGTGGATCAGCGCCGATCCCGCCAGGTGAACGCAACTGGCCGCGGCGGGCAGGCCTGTGACGAGCAGGGCCGGAACCGCCGCGAGAGCCGACCCGATGGCGATCCGGCCGGCCTGGATCAGCGGGTCGCCCTTGCCGGATTTGGCCATGGCGTTCCAGCTCGCGTGCAGGAACGCGGCGACGAGAACGAGGGCGAAGACATCGAGGGACATCGCGGGTCGGGATTTTCGCGGCGGCGGGCCGTCCCTTGCTACATCATGGCGGCGGCCCGGGGAAGCCGAATGCCGCTGCGAAGCGGCGTTCGACCTTTCCTGCCCGATGATCAGCACCAATCCTTGTCGGACGTCATCTGCATTTCGTCGGCCGCGCGCTTGATGTCGGCGAGATCGACCGGATCGCTGAACGGATCCTCGTCGAGCACCGTCACCCGGTTCAGGCGCTTCTGCCAGCGCCGCAGCTCGTCGATATAGGGCTGATACGGCACCCGCTTCAGGCGCCCATTGTCCTCGACCAGATCGCACAGGCCGTTGTGCAGCCATTCGCCCGTATGCCAGTCGGGCATGTCGACCGCCGGGAACAGGCATACGCCGTGCAGGTCGATACCCTTGCGCACCGCCGCCAACGATTCCTCGACGATGTCGCAGAGCCAGTCCGGGCGGCCTTCGCGCAACCCGCTCGTTTCGCCCACGATCATCGGGCGCCGGTAGCGCTCCCAGGCATACGACAGGAGATCGCCGAGCGGCCGGATGCGCTCGTCATGCGGCTCGAGCGACGCGTGCGGCCCGTTCTCGCGGTATTCCATCTGGCCGAACGAGTAGCAGTTGACCCCCAGGATATCGAGCACTTCCGGCGAGCCGCCGAATTCAGGGTGCCGTCGTCCGGCGATCACGTCCCAGGCATAGAACGTGTCCGTGTAGGTTTCGTGCTCGGCCTCGTCCTTCAGGTCGGGCCGGTCGCGGGGCGCGACCACGAGGATGAGCGGATCGATATGCACCATGCGGGCCTGCGGGTCGACGGCCCGGATGGCGTTGACGGCCGCGATATCGGCCCGGCACAGGGACAGGCGCAGCCTGTGTCGCAAGTCGTCCGTCCTGCCGAACGGCGCCGTCCAGCCCCACTCGCCGCCCATGAAGGCGAAGAAGGTGATCTCGTTGATGGGGGTGAAGAAGTGCGGGCCGCGGATGCGCGGCGTCAGGTATTCGGCAGCGGCCCGGGCATAGGCGGCGAACCTTGCCGCGAATTCCGGGCCGAACGGATCGAGGCCGTCGGGATAGCCGTAATGGCACAGGTCCCAGATCGGCAGGATCTGGTGCCGGTTCATGGCCGCGATGAAGGGATCGAGGCCGGAGAAGTCGTAGGCGCCACCCCTGTCCACGAAGGGCCAGGGGATCCCCTGGCGGGCGACCGCGATGCCGAGCGAGCGCAGGAAGGCGTAATCCTCCTCCACATGCTCCCGGTGCTGCGTCTCCGCGACGAGGTCCCGCCGGCCCTGGTCCTTCCAGATGAAGGTGGAGCATTCGAAGCCCGACAGGAAGAAGGTCGGGAAGATTCCCGCCTGGACGGCGGAGGCGTCGGCGTTTCCCGGCGGCGGCGGATCGTGCAAGGCGGCGTCTCCCTCGAATCCGTGGACGGGACCGGCCCTGTGGGACGCAAGCTCGACCATCCACCGTCAGGACAAGCTCAGGGACGACGAGCGGTTCCTCGCCCGGATCCCGAGCTCCGCGATGAACTTCGACCAAGCGCGTCCGTTGTGACAGAGGGGGATCAGGCACGGGAGGGCTTATGCAGGAGCGGACGACACGGACCATCGTGCTGGCGATCGCGGTGCTGCTCGCGCTCGTGGCGCTTCAGCCCTCCGTGACCGGCTATCTCTTCTCGGCCCGGGAGCCGCGGCCGGTCGCGGCGCGCGGCGACCTGTCCGACTACGAGCAGTCGACGATCCGCGTGTTCGAGACGGTGGCGCCCTCCGTGGTTCAGGTGGTGGCCCTGCAGGGCCGCGGGCCCTCGGGCGGAGAGCCGGCGGGATCCGGCACCGGATTCATCTGGGACGCGGCCGGCAACGTGGTGACGAACAACCACGTGGTCGAGAACGGCTCTTCCTTCGTGGTGCGCCTGGCCTCGGGAGAGGTTCTGCCGGCCGAGGTGGTGGGCCGCGCGCCGAACTACGACCTGGCGGTGCTGCGGGTCGAGCGCCGGGGCGGGCTGCCGGCGCCGGTTCCGGTGGGACGCTCGGCCGATCTCAAGGTGGGCCAGACGGCCTATGCCATCGGCAATCCGTTCGGTCTCGACCAGTCGCTCACCACCGGCATCATCAGCGCCCTGAAGCGCCGCCTGCCCACCAGCGGCGGCCGCGAGGTCGCCGACGTGATCCAGACGGACGCGGCGATTAACCCGGGCAATTCCGGGGGGCCGCTGCTCGATTCCGCCGGCCGCCTGATCGGCGTCAACACGGCGATTTTTTCGCCCTCCGGCACCAATGCGGGCATCGGCTTCGCCATCCCGGTCGACGTGGTCAACCGCGTGGTGCCCGAGCTCATCCGCAGCGGCCGCGTGCCGACCCCGGGGATCGGGATCCTGGCCGGCGACGAGACGCTTGCGGCCCAGCTCGGCGTGAACGGCGTGATCGTGGCCGGCGTCGTGCCGGGCTCGCCGGCGGACCGGGCGGGCCTGCGCGGCGTCGACACGCGGGCCGGCATCATCGGGGATGTCATCGTGGGCGTGGAGGACGCGCCCGTGCGGCACCTGTCGGACCTGACGGACAAGCTCGAGAGCACCGGCGTAGGGAGTACGGTGTCGCTGACGATCCTGCGCGACAACCGGCGGCAGAATGTCGAAGTGGCGATCGTGGATGTGGGAGAACAGACGCCGCGCACGCGCAGACCATAAAGAGAACAAAACTTCGGCCGGGTCCGATTTGTTTCCTGGGGGCCGAAACTTTCATCCGATCCCGCCGTTAGCCATCGAACCTTCACCAACGGAGGAGCGAATGAAACCTGACAGCACCGAACCCAACATCCTGGTGCAAAGCTCGGCAGTCGATCTGGGCGACATGTTTCCCGAATATGCGAAGACCAACATCCTTCAGGTTGCCGGAAAATACTTCGGTCACCTGAGCTCGGCCTCGGTTCACGTGACGCGCGAGGGCATCACCTATCGCTGCACGGTGAACATGCAGATGGGCGCGCTCAAGATGATGAGCGGCGAGGCCAAGAACAAGGACCTCTACGCGGCCTTCCGGGCCGCCCTGCAGAAGACCGGAAAGCAGCTCCGCCGGTCCAAGCGCGAGCTGCGCGAGGACAAAGCCGAGCGCATCGACAAGGACATGCTCCTGCGTGAAGGTACATCGCCGCGCCGCACGGAACGGCGCAGTGAAGACATCGCCCCGGCAGCCAACGACGAGGGCGAGTACCGCGCCGCCGCCGAATAATCCGACAGGTTGATGTTTCTCGAGCCGGAGTCGATACAGCTCCGTCATGGCCGGGCTCGTCCCGGCCACCCCGATTGGAAAGGCGCGGCGCTTCTCTGGTCGGGATCACCGGCACGAGGCCGGTGATGAGGTGAAAGACGTCGCCAAGGCCGTCAACAAAAATGGCCGGGCGCAAGGCCCGGCCATTCTCATGAACTCTGCCGAGAGGGTGCCGCTCAGTTCAGCCGCACGCCTTCCGGCGGACGCTCCGAGCCGACCGTCACGTCCCCGATCATCAAGCCCATGGGGCCCGCATGCACGGGCACGGTCTCCCCGTCGCGGATCTCGCCCGACAGGATGAGCTCCGCCAGCGGGTCCTGCACGTGCTTCTGGATCACGCGCTTCAGGGGACGCGCCCCGTAGGCCGGGTCGTAGCCCTTCTGGCTCAGCCAGTTGCGCGCCTCCTCGTCGAGCTGCAGCACGATCTTGCGATCCTCCAGCAGCTTCTGCAGGCGGCGCATCTGGATATCGACGATCGCCCCCATCTCCGAGCGCTTCAGCCGGTGGAACAGGATGATCTCGTCCACGCGGTTGAGGAACTCCGGCCGGAAGTGCGAGCGCACCACCGTCATCACCTCGTCGCGCACCGCATCGGTGTCCTGGCCCTCCGGCTGGTTCACCAGATATTCGGCGCCGAGATTCGACGTCATGATGATGAGCGTGTTGCGGAAGTCCACGGTGCGGCCCTGGCCGTCCGTGAGGCGTCCGTCGTCGAGCACCTGCAGCAGCACGTTGAACACGTCCGGATGCGCCTTCTCGATCTCGTCGAACAGCACGACCTGATAGGGCCTGCGGCGCACGGCTTCGGTCAGCGCGCCGCCCTCCTCGTAGCCCACATAGCCGGGAGGCGCGCCGATGAGGCGGGCGACCGAGTGCTTCTCCATGTATTCCGACATGTCGAGGCGGATCAGCGCCGTCTCGTCGTCGAACAGGAAGCTCGCGAGCGCCTTCGTCAGCTCGGTCTTGCCGACACCCGTGGGGCCGAGGAACATGAACGAGCCGATCGGCCGGTTCGGATCCTGCAGGCCCGCGCGGGCGCGGCGCACGGCGGTCGACACCGCCGAGACGGCCTCGGCCTGGCCGACGACGCGCTTGCCGAGATCCTGCTCCATGTGCAGCAGCTTCTCGCGCTCGCCCTCGAGCATCTTGTCGACCGGCACGCCGGTCCAGCGCGACACCACCTGCGCCACGTGATCGGGCGTCACGGCCTCTTCCATCAGGCCGCCGCCGTCGGCTTTCGCCTCCACGTCGGCGAGCTGCTTCTCGAGCCCGGGAATGACCCCGTAGGAGAGCTCGCCGGCCTTCGCCCAGTCGCCGTTGCGCTGTGCGGACGCCAGCTGGTTGCGGGCCTCCTCGAGCTTCTTCTTCAGGTCGGCCGCAGTGCCGAGCTTGTCCTTCTCGGCCTTCCAGCGCGTCGTGATGGCGTCCGACTGCTCCTCGAGGTCCGCCAGCTCCTTGGTGAGGCGCTCCAGGCGGTCCTTGGAGGCGGAATCCGTCTCCTTCTTGAGCGCTTCCTGCTCGATCTTCAGGCGCACGATCTCGCGGTCGATGTTGTCGAGCTCCTCGGGCTTCGAATCGACCTGCATGCGCAGGCGCGACGAGGCCTCGTCGACGAGGTCGATGGCCTTGTCGGGCAGGAAGCGGTCGGTGATGTAGCGGTTCGAGAGCGTCGCGGCGGCCACGAGCGCCGAGTCGGTGATGCGCACCCCGTGATGCTGCTCGTACTTCTCCTTCAGGCCGCGCAGGATCGACACTGTGTCCTCCACCGTGGGCTCGCTCACGAAGACCGGCTGGAACCGGCGGGCGAGCGCCGCGTCCTTCTCCACGTGCTTGCGGTACTCGTCGAGGGTGGTGGCACCCACGCAGTGCAGCTCGCCGCGGGCGAGCGCGGGCTTCAGGAGGTTCGACGCGTCCATGGCCCCGTCGGCCTTGCCGGCGCCGACCAGCGTGTGCATCTCGTCGATGAACAGGATGATGCCGCCTTCGGCGGAGGTCACTTCCTGCAGCACGCTCTTCAGGCGCTCCTCGAACTCGCCGCGGTATTTCGCGCCGGCGATCAGCGCGCCCATGTCGAGGGCGAGCAGCTGCTTGTCCTTCAGGGATTCCGGCACGTCGCCGTTGACGATGCGCAGGGCGAGGCCCTCGACGATGGCGGTCTTGCCGACGCCGGGCTCGCCGATCAGCACCGGGTTGTTCTTGGTGCGGCGCGAGAGAACCTGGATCGTGCGGCGGATCTCCTCGTCGCGGCCGATCACCGGATCGAGCTTGCCGTCGCGGGCGGCCTCGGTGAGATCGCGCGCATATTTCTTCAGCGCGTCATAGGCGTTCTCCGCCGTCGCGTTGTCGGCGGTGCGGCCCTTGCGCAGGGCGTTGATGGCGGTGTTCAGGCCCTGGGCGGTCACGCCGGCCTGGGCCAGAATCCTGCCCGCTTCCGTGTCCTTCTCGACCGCGAGCGCCAGCAGCATCCGTTCGACGGTGACGAAGGAATCGCCCGCCTTCTCGGCAGCCTTCTCGGCGGTGTCGAAGAAGCGCATGAGCTCGCGGGTGGCCTGCGGCTGCGAGGCCGAGCCGGACACCTTCGGCTGCTTGGCGAGCCATTGCTCGACCGCAGCATGGGCCTCGCGGGAGCGCCCGCCCGCGCGGTCGATCAGGCCGGCGCACAGGCCTTCCGGATCGTCGAGCAGAACTTTCAGCACGTGGCCGGGAGCCAGCTGCGGATGGCCTTCGCGCACGGCGAGGTTCTGCGCCGCCTGCACGAAGCCCCGGGCACGCTCGGTATACTTTTCGAAATTCATTCTCATCCCTCCTCAGATCCACCCGCCCTCCTCGAGGCACGGGCCGATCCTGCGATGTCGGACCTCCCTGGGGAGCATCCGCGAACCTTAGGTGGTGTGTCCAATTCGTCACAACAAGGGGGAGGAACCCGCTCGCGATGCTGGCATTGACCCTGCAACAGTCTTGAGGAGACCCCCATGACACGCGATCCGCGCTCGGACGCCGAGAAAGCCCGCGCCGACCTGGCCCGCAATGCGGAGCTCGGCCTGGCGGTCCCCGAAAGCCCGATCGAGGAGGGGCCTTCGGTCACGCCGGAGACCTTCGGCGACACCACCGAGAACGGACAGGTGCCCCCTCGGCCCGGCCAGACCCTGGCGCAGGCCGAGGCGGACCGCGACATCGGTGATTCGACCGGGACCATCGCCACGTCCCGGGACATTCCGGTCGACCCCAAGACCGTGAAAGCCCCGCCCACCCATCGCAGCGACGAAGAAGACGGCGTGCTCACCCGCGCCAAGGAGTGACGAATGATGGCCCTTTCCGATCTGATCGCCCGTTTGAGCCCGAGCCGCCGCCGCGCCGAAAAGGCCGAGAAGGCGCGCGACGAGCTGAAGGCCAATGCCGAGAAGGCCCTGCGCATGAAGCAGGAGGCCGGCCCCCAGGCCAACATCCCCGAGCACCAGACCTCCCATGAGGGCATGCAGAAGGACCCGCACATGGTGGAGTTCGACCGCTCGAGCGGCCGCGAGGCCGGCTTCACGCCCCAGCTCAAGCGGTCCAAGGTGGCCCGTTCGGGCGACGCCTCGTAAGGCTTGCGTCTGCGTCTGCAGCAGGCCCCGCCGTCTCGGCGGGGCCTGCTGTCTT
>NZ_JAMXFI010000175.1:0-17012 GCF_025460875.1 Microvirga yunnanensis | reverse complement strand
CTCCTAGTGAGCCTTGTAACAAGGGCTTTCCGAAGAAAGCTGAGGCGGTTCGTTCAACCGAACAACCGGCAGAGCACCTATCACCGGAATTGATCCTTGAGGCCTGCCCGACCTTAAGCGACTACGGTCAGCCCGTGCGGGATCTGGCCGACATCGTCTCGGCCGGCCGCTACCTGCGGGCCTCGCTGGGGGCGCATGAGAGCGCCTGGGCCGAGGCCGTGGAGGAGATCGGCACCGTTAGGGCGGCGATCGCCGTGATCTACACCCTGCAGCTCTACGAGGACGACGTGGCCAAGAACGGCGGGGAGAGCCGGATCAAGAACCCGGGCGGCTACTTCCGCGCGCTCGCCCGCATGGTCAAAACCGGCAAGATCGACCTCGCCGTCGAGCTCCTGGCCATGAGGAGGCGCAGAATGGCGTAGGGAGAGGAACTATGCGCGGCGAGACGACGAGGGGCCAGCAGGCCTGGGGTCCGGGAGCGGCAACAGCAGGGTGCATCACCGATGTGAATCGTTGGTGCTCAATGGATTCAGGACTTTGATTGGACCGCGTCCGGGAGCTCGCGCAACACTGGCGCATGGCTCACGACACGATCCACTATCTGGTTCTGCACCGGTGCGATCCAAGCTGCAACATGGCTCGCTACTATGTCCTGTCGGTCGAGCCCAGCCTGTTTGGGGATGCTGCCCTGATCCGGGAGTGGGGCCGCCTTGGTCGACCAGGCCAGCGCAGGGTCGAACTCTACGAAAACCGATCCTGTGCCGTGGAGGCCCTCGAGACTTGGCTCCAGCGCAAGCAGCGCCGCGGCTATCTGCTCCAAGGCGGGTAGGGCTGGGGTCCTGGATCAGCCTCAACGCAGGATCTTGAGCAGTTCTTCGACAGCTTCAGCCTCCTTGAGACTGCCTCTCTCGTACTGGCGTAGCACGTCCCTGATTTGAGCGCGCTTTGACCGTGAGTTGCCAACCTGCTCATCGTGGGCGGCTGCTTGCCTTTGGATCACAGGCGGAGATGCAGGCTTGCGGAAGTAGATCTGAGCTTTTTGCAGCAGTCTCATGGTCAGCATTCTTCGTCGATGGCTCTGATGATCGATACGGGAGCTCTTGAGGCTGGTCCGTCGCCTTGTATCCTTAGTTAGCAACCGGCAGGGTTGAGGAAGACAGACTTTGGTAGAAGGATGAGAAACGAGTAGGTTGCGCTTCGACCACTGGGTCGGTGTGATCAGAGCTTCGACAGTGCCCGTCGCTGACAGGAGCGGAGGGGTGCTGGGAGGATTACAGCGGATGGATGAGAGTTTCTCACCGACCATTTTCCTTTATGGCATGGCCCTCGTGCTGGCTGTGGGAAAGGCGTTCACGCTGACGATCTGGCGGACCCTTCCAAAGCCCAGACCAGGCCTAAGGCAGGAGATGCTGCAGGCCTGGGAGAACCGCAGGCTCCGGAAACAGGCTGTAGAGACACCAGTCCGGCATCCTCAAAGCGAAGAGATGGCGGGCGAGCCCTCGAAGCATGCTGAAGCGGCTGAAGGGGACCCACACGCCACAGTCCCAGCTTCAGAACAGAGTTCGGCAACCCAAACAAGGCCCAACCCAGCTCCTGAAAAGGAGCTCTAGAGCATCGGACGGTTACACGGACGCATATCCGGCGGCCTTGAGGAAGTTCCAGCATTCGTGTGGCTCGAAGAGATTGCAGATGTCACCGAGGACGCGCCAGAGCGCGTCGAAGGTGCGTGCCTCGGCCTTGCGCAGGTGTGCCTTGATCTTGGCGAAGGCCTGTTCAATTGGATTGAGATCGGGCGAATAGGCAGGCAGAAACAGGAACCAGGCGCCTCTCTGTTTCAGACACTGGGCGGCTTTCTCGTTCTTGTGGACCGCCAGATTGTCGAGGATCACCACGTCACCTTGGTGCAGGCTCGGCGCGAGTTGTGTCTCGATGTAAGCCTCAAACGCCAACCGGGTGATCGGACCATCGATCACCCACGGGGCGCTCAACTCGTTGCACCGCAGCCCTGCAATGAACGTGTGAGTTTTCCAGTGGCCAAAGGGAACGCTCATGCGCAGCCGCTGGCCGCGGCGAGAGCGTCCGCGCAGGCGCGTCATCTTGGTGTTGACGTAAGTCTCATCGAGAAACACCAAGCGGTGCGGCTGCTCGCGCATGCGCGGCTGACGCTGGGCATGCCAGGCGCGACGCTCATCCCGCACGTCGGCGTGTGCGCACTCCGCTGCCATCAGGGATTTCTTTTATATGAGAAGCCACGCCGGCACAGGAAACGCGAGAGCACCGCCGGGGCTGCCACGATCCCATGCTCCTCCCGCAAGCGAGCGGCCAGTTCGGGCATGGTGATGGCGGGCTTGGCCTCGACGGTCTGGATCAGGAAGCTCTCATAGGGCACCAGCTTGCCGCTTCCGGGCGGTCGGCCCTGCTGGGTCGGCGCGAGTGAGCCCATCTGCCGCTTCCGCCGCATCAGCTTGATGGCACAGCTGTCACTGACCCCGAAGTGGCGGGCCGCCGCCCGGCAGGAATGGCCCGCCTCGACAAAGGCCGCGATCCGCACGCGCAGATCCAAGGAGAAGCTCTGGGTCATGATCCACCTCCTGCTCCCAGAAGGGAATCACACTTCAGCCCAGGCCGAAACCTCTTGAATCTACCTTTCAGTCCGATGTTCTAGAGATTCCAGCCGCGTCAAGCCCCCTCGGGTTGATCAGACTTTGCGCCTTCGGCCACGATCTTGAGCATGTCGTCGGGCAACGGTCGATGCAGCTTGAGCGCCATCGTCCGTCGGCGCGGTGAGCCAGGTTCCTTACTCCTCCGGGTGGTGAGGATAACGGGCATGGCCTTTGGGTGGATCGGTCCGACAACGCCATTCGGCTCCGAGGTCAGAAATGCATAGAGCAGGTGCTCCCCCTCGGCCGGCTCGGCCTTCGTGCCGCGCACTCCTGTCCAGAGCCGCCAAATCCCCGCGAAGGCCGCCAGGGGCTGGTCCCTGGAGAGCGCAAACCACACAGGGGTCTTGCGCGGCTTGGTGTCCTTGTACTCTGTTATATGGACAGGCAAGCGCTTCGTGTGCCGGGCAGGCCATGAGGCGATCGGAGTCCTCACCACGGGAGCCATCTGGTCCGGGAAGATCGCGGGCGGTACAGTTGCCGGCGCTGTCGCGGCTAACCTCGAAGGCTCGGCGCATCGCCTCCTGGGTCGTGTGGACAGAGTGTAGGTTACACACAGGCTAAACCCTCCGGCAGCATGGTCCCCCAGACCATTCTCAAATCGCTCATAGGCTGGCATAACCGAGGGATGATCAACAAGCCGACCACCGCAACTTCGCAGGTTATGACAGACCAGATGCAGCCAGATCCCGGATTGCCCAACGATCTCATGTCTGAGGCTGAAGTGGCTCTAAGATTGGCGGAGTTCATCCTGTCACTATCCGGCTCTGGAGCGATGGCCGGCGTTGCGATCGATGGAGCAGGCATCAATGTCGGTAGTGGCCTCGTCTTTGACATCGGCCGCTTCATGGTCGCTACTGGGTGGGTACCAGTTAAAGAGGCGCAGGTCAGCCGGAGTGCCTGGACTGGCGCTTACCGGCGCGACGACAAGACGGTCCGGGTGCATGCGCGTCCCGGCCACGGCAACGTGGTCGCTCAGATTAACGGCCGCCGTATCGTCGCTGTATGTACAGAGGGGCCGCAGATCCGTAAGCCTGGAGGTCCCGAGCCTCGGTTGCTGACGACAGCTCTCGGTCAGGCGCTGCTGTTGGATATCGTCGCTGACGACATCGTAATCACCGCCGTGCCGGATACGCCAGTCTTCCGCCAACTTGCGGAGACTTGGCGGAGCCGTCCGCTCATCAGGCGGGCTCATATCCAGCTTGCTCTGGTCCACCGAGATGGCACCGTATCAGGCTTGAACCTCTAGGGCCATCGTGCAAAAAGCCGGCGAGCGGCTCATCAACCAGCTGTCGATTGCGAGGCAACGCTATCCTAAATTGATCGACACCGAACCCGCGATGGGGCTTGACCTGGCACATTCCAGGGTAACACTTGCTGCGTGTCATCAGCTTCAGGAATTTGATCAGGCGCCTTGCGATCGGGATCGGAATCTGCCTCATGGCGTTCACTGCTCAATCACAGGCTCAGACCGGCCCATCGCCCTCTGAAAGTACCAATCTATCACGCGCCGATATCCGCGAATTGATTGATGCAACCAAGGCCGCCGCGAAGGCCTCTCGGGAGAACGTGGACTACAATCGTGTGATCCCCGACATTCTGACCCAAATCCTAGCCAAGCTGGATAAGTTCGAGGACAAACTCGACAAGGTTGAGAACTCGATCAAGCGAACTCAGCCCACCCGCGCCACCGCTCGATAGGGCAGGGGTAGAGCCCGATCACGCGGGGATTTACGCCTCCCGGGATTGGATGACACTCCCACTCCCTAAAGGGAATGAGTTTCTTGATTTCCAGGCCACCGCGTGTTCAGCCGATTATGGATCGTTCTCACTCGAGATCGTCGAGATGGCGTTCCGCGATACTTACGGCGATGCGCTGGAATTTCTCTACAAGCATCCAGTGTATCAGGAACGCCAGTGGCCTAGGCCGCTAAAGGGAGGCAACGCCTCCCTTTTTCGTGGGCATAAACTCAAACCCCGTACCGAGACTAGGGCCGGACAGCCGTGACCTCGATCTCGACCAGAAAGCCTGGGTTCGCCAATCCGGCGACTTGAAATACTGAGCGGGTTGGTAGGTTCGGCTGCTCAGTGGTCCCGAAGAACTGAGTGTATCCCTGCATGAACCCAGCGAAATCCATCTTCCCACCCTTACTCGGATCGCCAACGAGGAAGACCTGCATCCTGACCACATCTCCCATTTTAAGGCCGATTGAGCTCAGCGTCTTCTCGATCGAGCGCAGCACAGTTTCAGTCTGTGTCTTCGTATCGCCATAGGCTTCAATGGTGTTCTTTGCGGCACTCTGGTTCGAGACCGGCGGAACCGCACCGCTGACGTAGACCGTCGTCTTGCCCGCCGGAATTTCAACAGCCTGTGCGATCGGGAAGTCCGAATTCGGGATCTTGTGCCGGGTGACGTCCTGGGCGGAAGCAGGCGCAACAAGAGCAAGTAGCGTCGCAAGCGCTGGCGCCCCAACAAGGCGATGTATCATTTATTGTCTCCAGTAGGTTGGTAGAACGGATCGAATTACTGTCTAGCGTGACTGGGTCACTTCCTGGGCTGTCACCTTGTCCTCGTAAGAATTGCCAAAGTGCGTCCGCACGTAGTTCACAACCTCCGCAACCTGCTCATCAGTCATCATCTTGCCAACGGGAGGCATGCCCTTGAGCCCATGGAGCACCACTGTAATCGGGTAGCCCGCGGCCTCAAGCTTTGGGTTACTAGCGAGGGCAGGGTAGACGCCCGCACCGGATGCCCCTTTGCCGCCCGGCATATGGCACGCTGCGCACACGCTGTTGAACAACGCCTCGCCGGACTTGTGGGCGAAGACGCGGGTCGGGCTCAATCTCGGCTCAGCGGAGGGCTGAGCTGCTTGCTGAGCGGTTGCGCTGGCCGCGCAAGTCACGAGTAATGTTGCTGCCAGACCATAGGCGCTCATGGCCCGTTTCATGGTTTCGAACATCACGGAATCCTTCGAAATTTTTGAGGGATGACCTATTGGAATGCGTCAGCTCGCCAAGACCCGCTTGTGCAGTCGTGAGATTGCATCGAGCGACGACAGGATCGCGCCTTCCATCCAGGCTGGAATGTAGGAGGCATGCTCGCCCGCAAGGACGATGCGGCCGTCAATCTGGCAGAGGTTGTCGTAATGCTCCTTCCGCGCTTCTTCAGTCCAGTCGCCGGCGCAGCCGAGAGTGAACGGTACTCGGTGCCAAGCGACCGAAATCCCGGTCTCGAATTCCTGGCGGTATTGCGGATGGATCTGGGCGCCGAACTCCACCGCTTGCCTCACGCGCTCGGCAGGGTCCATGGCCGTGAGCTCGTATGAATTGGCACCATTCCATGTGTAGGCCCCCAGCAGCACCCCCTTGCCGCCTTGGTTATACCCGGTGCTGGGATATGAGATCTGGGATATCGGCAGATCCGTGTAGCTGATGCCGCCGTAGATCCGCTCATCTTCTTCCCAGAACCGGCGCTTGAATTGCAGGCCAACCTTCACTGATGACGCATAGGGTACCGCTCCGATCGCGGCCTGCATCGCGGCGCCGACATTCAGCTCGATCTGGCTCAGGATCGTCAGAGGAATCGTGCAGACGCACCAGTCTCCGGTCGCCTGAAGCGTCGTACCCGGTTTCGTCGTGTCCTCATACGTGACCGCAACGCCTTTTTCGTCCTGTTGGATGGCCTTCACCTTCGCATTGTAGCGGATGATGTCACCAAGTTCCCTCGCGAACGCCTTGCCGATCATATCCATGCCGCCAACAGGCTGGAACATGGTCGTCTGAAACTCATAGAGCGAAAAGTTTGCCAGCGATCGCCAGAGGCGCGAGTTCAGAACCTCGGTGAACTTGATCGGCTCGCTGTCGGTCGGTCGTGCAGTTAGACCGCCGCCAGGATCCTGCATGTAGCCCCGGTACTCCGAAGTCAGGTGCCCGGCCTTATAATTATAGTCCTTGTCGAGTGCGCCCCAGGACTTCAGAGCCTGCAGCAGGATCTCTTGGTCTTCTTTCGACACGACGTCTTCGAGCTTGCCTTGCTGTGTAACCTTTGCCAACAGCTCCGAAACACCTCCAGTGAAGTCGGTCTTGATATCCTTGATACGTTGCGGCTTACCGCCGAACGCCTTGGCGGAGTGCAGGAAAGCGTTGTGGTTGAGCTGCTGGAATGGCTCAAGCTGCACGCCCAAGCGCCTGCAATAATCCAACAGCGCATGGTGGTGGTACGGGATGCGCCAGGGTCCTGGATTGATGTACATCCCGGAGTCGAATTCACACTTCTGCGTTGCCCCACCGAGCTCGGTGAAAGTGTCCCCGCCGCGCAAAGACCAATTCCGGCCACCTGGCCTTTGGTTGAATTCGAGAATCTGGACTTTGTACCCTGCCTTCCTCAATTCCAAGGCAGCGGTCATACCGGCAAGCCCGGCGCCGAGAACGAGGACCGATGCACCTTTTGCATCGCCATCGAGGTTGATCGGCCCCGTGTAGCCGGACTCAGCGGCGAAGCCCAAGCTCGTCATTGCCTGATACATGGCTGCACTACCGGCGGTCATGCCGATCATGGCAAGCAGGTTGCGACGGCTCATGCCTTGTGATCCAGACCCGTTTTGCATTTTTCCCTCGTTCGAATGGACCTGCGAGGCAGCTTCGACCGCTGCCGGCAGCGCTAATAGACCCCGATTTGGCACCTACCCGAAAGAGGTAGCTGCGCATTGATTTTCATCTTGGTGCCAGTTTTCGGGGCAGCCTGCGTGTTGCTTAAGCTTCCTGGGAAACCCACCGGATCCTATCCGGTGGGGCCTTTCCTCTCTCGCGTTCCTACTTTCCTGCGACTTTCGACAGCGTGTCGAAGATCATCTGCGTTCCCTCATCGAGCGACTTCACGGCAATGCGCTCGTCGTTGCCATGCATCCGTTCCAGGGTATTGTTGTCCAACGGGTACGGATAAATGCCGTAGACCGGTACACCCCGCTGCCGCCAGGCTGACGCATCGGTTCCAGCCTCAAACAGGGCCGAAACCACCTCCGCCTGGGGCCAGACCTTCTTGCTGCTCTCGGCCAGTGCCTTATAGAGTTCGGTTTCCGTGGAGGAAGCCGCGGCCTTCGTAGCCTTGTCGTAATAATCCCGCGCCTCTGCATCAGACATGGTTCCGGCCAAAGACACTTTCACCGACGGGTCATCAATGGCAGCCTCGACTTGCTTGAGCACATCCCATGGAACCGAACCTGGCACGAGGCGGACATTGATGTACGCCTCAGCGGCGCCCGGGATGACATTTTCCTTGACCCCCGCTTTAACGACCGTCGTCGCGACCGTGTTGCGCATCAGGGCGTGCCAGAGGAGAGGATAATCTCCTTTCTCAGACACCCGCTTGCCGGCCTCCCGCAATGCGGCTGGGTCCTCACTCTTCGCGAGCGTCGCAAGGTCCGCGGCCAGTGCGCCCTCGGTGCTCTTGGAAAGGGCCTCAAAGTAGGCTCGCGTTTGGGGAGTCAAGGTCGGATCGGTATCCCAAACCGAAACCTTGGCCAAAGCTCGAGTAAGTCGCCCTATCGCACTGTCCGGCATCGGACGTGATGAGTGAGTAGGGGTACCCAAAACTTCAAGTTTCAGACCTGAGTAAATCTTATCACGCGTGGTGATATTGACCTGCCTCGTGACGCCACCTTTGTCTTGGAAAATCCAGCCGCCTTCGTTCAGAGCAAATTCGGCATCGATCTTGTCCCAGTGATTTTTGGCAAGCCAAGTGGTGCCATACTCGCCGGCTTCCTCGTCTGCTTCAGCCAAGAAAATCACGTCGCGCGCTAGCGGCTTCTTGCTTTCGGCCAGCATAAGAACCGCTTGGGCAAAGACGGCTTGGCCCCCTTTAAAATCCATAGCTCCGCGTCCAAGGACAAAGCCGTCCTTAATCACGCCGCCAAATGGATCAACTGTCCAAGTAGCCCGCTCGACGGGAACCACGTCCGAGTGCCCGGCGAGGAGAACAGGTCGCTTGCTCCCGTCACCTTTCAGACGGGCGATGAAATGCGCACGTCCTTCGTCCGGGGTCCTGATGATTTCGTTCGGAATTCCAGCCGCATCGAAGATCTTTTTAAGATACTCAGCTTGTTCGATCGTTCGACCCGGAGGGTTGCTGGTATCGAAGCGCAATAAGTCCTGCAGCAAAGCCGCTGTCTTACTGGAGTTCGTATCCCCAGGAGCCGCAGGAGCGGAAATGCTCCCGGCAAAAAGTGCGAGCGCGGTGAACGAAGAGACGGATATCCATTTCACGACAGAGCTTCCTTCCTTGAAATGGGTGAAAGAAATCACCCGCGTCTGCGCGCGAGACTTCGCCGGGTCACTCAGAGGACGATTGCTTGTTATTGGAGGTCCCGCAGAGACAATGCCCCTCCCACATGGGCCGCGCCGAGAATCTAAGGTGCGGCCACGGCCCAAAGACATTACAAAATCTGATATCGGAGGCGAGTTAGTCTTTATGACACATTGATGGGGACTATTACCGCCTTAAATCTGCCAGCCCGAATACATTCGATCACAAAATAAAAAGAAATCCATCATCGAAATTTATATTTCGAAGAGGCTTGCATGGGTAATTACCCACGCCCCATTTTGATCTGAGGTTCAGGCGGACACGGTCTGCAGGATTGTGTTGAACGCGTTGGTTCCCGGGCCGAGACGAGCGGTGTCGACGACGGTGCGAATGTCTGCTTCGCCTTCGGCCGCCCACATGGCCCGGTAGCCGTTGGTCACCTTGCGCTGAATGACGGCCGGTCTGAGCGCGCGTTCGCAGGCGTTATTCGTCGCCTCCACCATGCCGGGCCAGTGGGCGAAGGTCAGAAGCTGATCACGGGCGCGCCGGACCTTGCTCTGCAGATCACGGGCCAGATCACAGGAGGTCGGCGCGGCCAGGATCGCCTCCAGACTGCGCTCCAGGGCGCGGCGCTTGCGGGCCAGGGTTGAGGCGGCCAGGGTTGCGACCTCCTGCGCCAGGGCGAAGGCCCGGTGCAGCCATAGCTTGAGGCGGGAGGGCAGCACATCCTCGCTGATCTCATCGGCATAGGCGACACCGCGGGAAAGATGGGCCAAGCAGGTCTGATGGGCATCGGCATGGCCCTGCTGGGCACTGTAGCGGTCGGAGCACCAGACCGCGGGCCGGTGCCCATCCATCATCGTCCGGACCACAATGGAGCCTCGGGTCGGCGAGGCGTGATGGACCACCGCCTCCGAGCAGCGAAACACCCAATGATAGGCGTTGCAGCCCTCGATCCGGACGCCGGTCTCGTCGGAAGCGATGACCCGGGCCTGGCGTAACGCCGCCACCGCCTTGTCGCGCTCGGTTGCGAAGGGGCGCTGCGCCCGGCGCAGCAGGTTCATCAGCCCACCCTGGCTGAGGGTGAGGCCGAACAGATCGGCGAATGCGCTTTGCAACCGCTCGTACGACAGAGCCTGGAAGGTCTTCAAGTAGGTGGCCATGGCATGGACGCGCGGCCCGAACGGCGTCCCCTTGGCCGCCTCTGGCACGGGGGCGACAACCCGCGTCCCACAGGTCGGACAGCGCACCGCTAGGCGCCGATGGCGCTCGATCCAAGGCTTGATGGTGGGCAGCTCGATCGTGTCGTGTTCGCTCACGGTCTCGCTAGGAAGATCGGTTGCCAGCCTGGTCCGGCAGCATGGGCAGTGGTCCGGCTGATGCTCGACGAGGCGATCGACATCCGGGCTCATGGCGCGGCTGTGCCCTTCATGCCCCGGCTTAGCGCCACCTGGTTTGGAGCGCTCGCGCTGCTCCTTGCGATCGGTCGAGGGTGGCTTTGAGGATGTGCGCGAGGTCTTGGGCGGTCGCTGCAGCCGCAGCACCAGCTCGATCAGCTCTTCCTTGCTCAGACGTTCAAGATCGCTGCGGCCCATACCAGCAGGGAATCAGCGAATCCCGCTTCGCGCAAGGGCTTGGGTAATTACTTGCATGGTTGTCGAGAGCCAGAAATGTGCTGCTGGACCGACGCTGCCCCCTTATACGCCCTCGCTTAAGTTCCTTAGATGCTCTGACCGGCGCGTGCTGACGATGCCTTGCCCGGCATCACCTCCCGTTGGGATAGAATGATCGCACTCTCGAGCGGATTGACCATTTCTATCGTCAGAACCAACAAAATCACTCGGCCCCCTGAACTCGTGCGACGTCGATCACGTCTTTAATGCGCCCTTCCCTGAGGGTCTCCAGAGGAGAAAGCCCCTCGAGCGCATCGTCTGGGACCAAAAGCCATTCGAGCCGCATCCAGTCGTCTCGCATTGGCATGACATCCAGGATGACATCGAGGCCTTAGACAATCCGAGTGGGTATAAACTGACACGCCGGGTAGCCGTATTTGCCCCTGCTTCGTACCGCGATCGGCACTCCTGCTTTGTGTCGATCCTCGATTGCTTCCTCGGGAACGTTAAGGAGTGATGCAACCTGCGGAAGTGGGTACAGGCCACCAGCCATCTCCACCAATTCCGTCTTTCAAGCGAGTCCTCCAGCGATGAGGGTCTGGATCTCGGCTACCATTGCATTCACCTGAGAGCCTATAGCCATCAAGGGAAGAAGATCCAGATGACTTGGCAGATCCGAACCCCTGTGATTACCCTCGAACCGGAGTAGAGGAGTTCATCTCCCACCCGGCCAGTACAAACTACTCGGTCACCTCGACAACCTTAAGCCCAATGCGCCGCCGGGTGCGGGACATTGGATAACCGAGAGGATTGCAGACAACACGCATCTCATGATCCCCCGCTGGCATCAAGTAGTCGAACGGGGCGTTCACATGTCCATGTATCCACAGAGCTTGATCTTCGGAAAACGATCCGGGTCAATGTTGATTACGAGGAAGGTGTTCAGGACATCTCCCTGGAACTCGGCTTCTATAGACTGAGGGAAAGGAGCATGATGTGTGATGATCACATCCGCCATCGCCTGTTCGAGGAAGGTCACGTGGTCCTGGTTGAGTGCGTTCCACTTCCATGCAGCGCAGTTGCGGATGTTTGCAAAGTCGGGGAACCTCGATGTCTAGAGCATGCCGAGCTCATCGATATGGGTCAGAGCGTCGCAATGGCGAACTGAATGCCGTTGATCACGGCGATCTCACCAGTGTCGTTTGAGAACTCGGCACCGTAATAGCTGTGATTGCCATTCACATGGATGACAGGCAAACCCAATTGATCCTCGATCTTTGTGAGCACTTGGTGCCGGATCTCAGGATCGGGATGCGTGTCGCCGGCGATCACCAGGACATCGGCATCGACTTCACGGGGGAGCGAGAGGCTGCCATAGACATGGAACATCCCTTCTGGCTTGGTCAAAGGTAGGTCCTGGGCTGAAGCGGTACTCCCATATCACGAGAGATCGTTCGGCGCCGCTATCCTCCAGGCCGACAGAATTCTTGTCAAAAGGGTCGTTATCGGCCTTCTTGTTATCCTCCTTCCGATCTGGACGACTTGGAACTGAATTCATCCGCGCCGGCCCTATGGACCAGCGGGAGCGACAATACAGGCCACTGTGTCATCTACCCCGCCTATGTCGGAACATCGAGCGCCTGCGTCTCACCTCTTGTATCGGTAACCATCAGGTCATCCGAGCCATTCTTGGCTAGCGTGGCGTTGATCGCCATACCATCCGCGGTCTGATCGTACATAAAGGATTCTCTTACGAAGTATTTGGCAGCGACAGGGCGTACTTGGCGAAAGGTGGACGAAAATGTTTGTTTTGAGGGATGAAAAGAAAAAATCCCTGAAGTGAACAGCTGACCTGAGCCCAGTGGCTCTAGGTTCGATCCTCTCATCCTTGGGTTGCGTTGCCACGCTCCGACGGCTCTCGGCCCATCACCAACCTGCCCTACCATTATGAATGAACAACGACTTGACCTGAGCGCCCGGCTAGAGGCACATACTATCCTGGACCGCCTCGTAGCCAAAGGGCCAACCTTTCCCACAGGAGACGCCCGTCGGCTGATTGACCTCGTTCCAGTAGCACCCAGCTCCCGCATCTCGTTCACAGGTATCTTTCGAAGTCGCGAGCCTGGCGCCAAAGGGCATGCCGCCAGCATCGGCGATGTCAACTTGGAAGGGGAGGCGAAGCAAACAACGTTGACGCTCAACGTACCTGCCTCGCACCGAATCGGCGGCTATGTGGTGACGCATACTCCCGGGCACCTGGAAATCGAGCTGATGTGGGCGGAGACCCGAGCCGACCAAACGGGGCAGAGCTGCGCTCTGATCTATGACGTTAGAACCAAAGAGCCAGAGGAGATGCGCATTGCTGTGCAGAAATCACTGAGCATGCTGTTCATTACCTTTCACTTCGTCTCGTTCATCCCATGGAAGACACCCGAGAGTGTCTGAGCGCCGTGAGGACAGGAGATCTTGAGCAGAGAGCTGAACCAGCTCTGCAGTGATCAAGTGAACCGAGTAATGCTTATATGAAAAGCTGCCTCTGCAGCTCAGAGGCGATGCCTTTTGCCATCCTCGGTACTGATGCGCAGGACGACGGGTTTGGTCCTCACAAGCGTTATGAGCATATTCCCGTTCCTCACTCAGTCTGCTGTCGCCTGCTCCATACAGATCTTCTCTGGTGGTTTCGACCCTGATCCCAATAAGAGACTCTGCGCATTCAGGCAGAACCTGTGGCGGCTCGGATCGCGGTCAATGGTGTTTCCGGAGGCAATCCGACGCTTCTCTGGGACCGCCGCCTTCTTGTAAAGGCCGGAACAAAAGCCTGGCGGGCTCAGGATGCTGACAGTCAACAGTATCGCGGGAACAAGAGTCCCGCTCCCTAATGGGTGGTTCGAGGGCCTCTGCCTCATACGGCAAGGTTCACTTCAAGCTTAAATGTATGAGGAATCGACGGCGTCGATGATTGCATGGGCTCTGATGGAAGCCCCATCCGCAATCTCGCCGTTGCTCACCCCGACCAGACTGCGGTGGAAGAGCTACCACGCTGCGCACACTGCATCGGTGGCGCGCTTCTGCGTGTTCGTCCGGATTCCAAAGAAACACAGAAAGCGTGAAGGATCCTCATCAAGGAAAGGAGCAGCAAAATCCCGAGAAAGACAAAGAGGACCTAGCCTGAGGAGGGTCAGATTGCAGATCAAGAACTCAGACGAGAACCAACAACAACATAATTGTGATGGCGAAAGGAGACACACCTCAAATCCCGAAAAGAACAACGGCACCCCGGACAATCATCAACAATCATTCCCCTCAAATCATTTCGACCCGACGCCGATGACATCGGCGGACTTATTCAGCCTGGACTACATCCATGACGACGACCCTTCCCAAGGGCATGCCGGTGACGCCGGCGCCCTCTGCCGCCAGGATCGCAGACGCCCTCAGGGGCGCCGTGATAGGATATGATGCGATGCTTATCGCCTTGGCTGCCGAACTGCGCGATCGGCTCACACTCGCTCAGTCCGCCCGACCTACCGCTGTCTTCCTCCTTGCGGGCCCTGAGATTGCTCACGAGAAAGATGCAATCGCCCATGCACTTGCCGACGTCCTCGGTTACGACTGGGACCTTTACAACCTCGGCGATCCCGATCTGACCGCTGCACGGCTATTCCGGTCTGGGCCATCGGGTCCATTGCCGGGCTCACTGCAACACCAGCTTATGAGAGCGCCGCATTCGGTCATCGTCCTCGACCGGATCGAACAGGCTGAGCCCAAGGTGATCGAGCGCTTGGTCGCCTGCTGGTGTAGCGGCGTCATTGTTGATTCCGCGAGGATCCGGATCCCGACCAAGGGGGCGATCTTCCTGCTGACGACTGCTGTCGCGCAGGACCGGCTCGGCCAGATCGGCCGGGACGACCTGTCGGCCGATCAACGGCATCTGGCCTGCCTCAAGATTATGTCGGACGAGGGTATACCGGCCCATCTCCTACGACGTGTCGATGCCGCCTTCTGCCTCGAGGGCATGAGCATGCATGACCTTGCCCGCGCGTGCCGGCATCGCCTGGAACAGCAGGTGGCCGCGCATGGGTTGATCCTGGCAGGGGATGGCCTCGCCCCCGAGGTGCTGACTTGCGCCATGACGTCGGCACTCGGCGTTTCGGCCCTGGCATTCAAACACCGCCGCGTCGCTCTCGACCGCCGCCTCGTACAATGTCGCAAGACGGGCGTCACGCACGTCCGGCTGGTGATGGACGATGACGAGATTGGTGTCGAGCCGATCGAGACGGTGATTGCAGCCGGGATTCACAAGCCTGCCTGACAAGCACCACCAGCAAGCGCACTGACAACTTCTTGGGCACAGCAGGCTCGCGGAGAGCGCGATCCCGCTCTTAGCCTCACGACGCCTCAGCGGGCCGAGCAATCGGCCGCGATCTCATCAGCAACCCTTCTTCAAACGTTCAAAGCAATTATCATGACCACACGATCCTTTCTTACCTTGGAGGACATCGTCCGCCTTAGCGTCCGGTTCGCCCTGATCCTGTCGCACCCGAATAGCCCCACCGCTCCTGATCAGGTCCGACGCCGCCTGGGTCTCCTGTTGGATGAGATCGCGCCAGTCCCGGCGCGCTTCCCCAACGGTGCGCCCTCAGGCCCTGCTGTTCCGGGCGCGGTGTTGCCGGATGCTATCATCTCGCTCGAGGATGGCGAGCCCTACAAGGACCTCTACGATCATCTAAGCAAACTCGGATTAGATCCGAAATCTTATCGTCGGAAATGGGGACTTCCGCCCAAATACCCGATGATGGCGCCGAATGAGGTCGAGCGTCGGCGCCGATTGCGCGAGTGCTGTGGCCCTTCACCCTGCCGCAGGAGAAGGCGCCGGAGATCGCCTCGCCATTGCCCGTGATCCCGTTACTCCCCTGACAAGCTGTCCTGGGTCTCACATTGGTGCGCCGGAAAGCCTTAGCCAATGCCGCAGGGCAGCGGCTGTGCCTGCATGAACTGAGCTCGAAAGGCATCAAGGCATGTTCCGAGGGCCAGTGCATCGGTCAAGTGCGCGATCAGATCCATGTCGCCAGTTTACGGTATGGCGGCACCTACGAAGACTAAGGCTCAGGACCTAGTACTGATCCGGCTTGGGTGCTCTTGAAATCTGCGATCCAGTTCAGCGAGATGGATCATGTGGACATGCGTAAGCTTCTAGCAGCAGAGCAAGAGGAGCGTCGCCGGCAAGTCATCTGCCTGCGCGAGAGCGGCCTGACTTATGAGGCCATCGCGGCCTAGGTGGGCCCTCAGGCGCTGCCAACCAGATGGCTCTTATAAGAAGTGGCAGGTTCCAATCGATACTGCCCACGCAGCTGCCACACTTTTAGTTCCTTGGGGAAATTCAGCATCTCATGGGCGACGAGTCACTCGGCCTGAGGCCGAGCAGCTAATCAACTGATGTGAGGCGGTGATTTCCGCACTGAGTTGTGGCGCATGTAAGACACCGGTTTGGCACGCGAGGGTCGCCAACCAGCATCTGCGATGCTCCTACGATGCTGTTCGGTTGTTATTCTAGTGCCGCTAAAGTAGGGGGTGGTGTAAGGCGCTCTTGATCCGCGGTAGCCCGTCAGGAGCGATAGGGTCAACTCTCAGGATCGGGTGCCCTCCAGATGAGTGACGTTGCGAGAAAAGTAGCCGAACATATCCACCGTCCTGCAGAGGCAGGAAAAATATCCCGTCGGATTCTCCCTTCAGAAAACAGCGCAAGCCAATATAGAAGCTCTCCTCGTAGCCCCTCACGGCGCGACGGATGGCGGGATGAATGACAAGGGTGATGCTCTTGCTTTCACAGACCTCTTCGACGCGTTCGAAACTCAACACGGCTGAACCTCGCTGCTGAGGCGGATTGAGCGCCTCAGAGGTTCAACGCCGCTTACACGGTTACGGTTCGCCCAAGGTCAGCCTATCCAACAGGATGAGCTTGCGCCCTGCTTGCGACATGATTATCTCCCGTTAGCACTCTCGCGTGCCGAGTGCTAACACTGCTACTCAACCCAATTGAGTGCACGCTAGCGCTAACACCAGGAGGAAACAAAATGACGTTCCGTCCGCTGCACGACCGCGTTGTCGTCCGCCGCATCGAAGCCGAAGAGAAGACCAAGGGCGGCATTATCATTCCCGATACTGCTAAGGAGAAGCCGCAAGAGGGCGAGATCGTCGCCGTCGGCCCTGGTGCCCGTGACGAGAACGGCAAGGTGGCTGCTCTCGACGTGAAGGCCGGCGACCGCGTCCTGTTCGGCAAGTGGTCCGGCACCGAGGTGCGTATCGATGGCCAGGATCTCCTGATCATGAAGGAATCCGACATCATGGGTGTGATCGAGCAGTCTGCCGAAGCGCAGAAGGCCGCCTAACCCGCCCCGACCAGATAAGAACCAACAGGAGTTCAGCCTATGGCTGCCA
>NZ_JAMXFI010000174.1:0-17066 GCF_025460875.1 Microvirga yunnanensis | reverse complement strand
ACCTCGAGGACCTGACGGTCTCGGAGGTGATGGTCCACCGCACCAAGATGCGCACCATCAACGCGGATCTCTCGTCCGAGGAGATCGTGCGCGAGGTGCTGTCCTCGCCCTATACCCGCATGCCGCTTTGGCGCGGGAGCCAGGAGAACATCGTCGGCGTGCTCCATGCCAAGGACCTGCTGCGGGCGCTCGATGCGGTCGGGGGCGACGCGGGCAGGCTCAAGGTCGAGGCGATCGCGCTGGAAACCTGGTTCGTGCCCGACACCACGTCGCTGCGCGACCAATTGAAGGCCTTTCTCGCCAAGAAGACCCACTTCGCCCTCGTGGTCGACGAATACGGCGAGGTGATGGGCCTCGTGACCCTGGAGGACATCCTCGAGGAGATCGTGGGCGACATCAAGGACGAGCACGATCTCTCGGTCCAGGGCGTGCGGCCTCAGCCGAACGGCTCGGTCAACGTCGACGGCTCCGTGCCGATCCGCGACCTCAACCGGGCCATGGACTGGAACCTGCCGGACCAGGAGGCCACCACCATCGCGGGCCTCGTCATCCACGAGGCACAGACCATTCCCGACACGGGTCAGATCTTCACCTTCCACGGCTTCCGCTTCCAGGTGCTGCGCAAGTCGCGCAACCGGATCATGGCGCTCAGGATCACGCCGCTCACGACCGTTCGGGCGAGGGCCGAGTAGGATCCGACCGGGTGAATCGGGCCCGTCATGGCCGGGCTGGTCCCGCCATCCCGATGCGGAGAGGCGCGGCGCCTCCTGGATCGGGATCACCGGCACGAGGCCGGTGATGACGAGGTGGGATGGACCGGAAGATCGGCTGGTCACCCCTTCAAGAAGTCCGCCAGCGCCGCATTCACCGCGTCGGGCTCCTCGTGCTGGACCCAGTGCGTGGCGGTCTCGATCCAGCGGACGCTGCCCGAGCGGCACAGGGCAAGGCTCGCCTCCGCCAACCCCCGTTCGAGGAACCGGTCGCCCGTGCCCCAGACCACGAGCGTCGGCGGCAGGACCGCGGGATCCTTCATGTCCGGCCTGAACGGCAGCGCCCGATACCAGTTGAGCATGGCGGTGAGCGCGCCCGGCCGGGACCAGGCCGTCTCGTAACGGGCCAGATCCTTGTCGGAGAACGTGCCGGGACGGCTCGTGCGCCGAAGGGCGTCCTTCAGGCTGCGATGACCGTTCGCCGACAGCATCGCCTCGGGCAGGCGCGGGATCTGGAAGAACCCCACATAGAGGCTCCTGAACATCTGGCTCGGATGCGCGCGCATATAGGCGCCGGCGGCGCTCGGGTGGGGCGCATTGAGCACCACGAGCTTTTCGACGCGGTCCGGATGGCGGGACGCCGTCCACCGGGCGACGAGCCCGCCCCAGTCATGGCCGACCACGGAGAAGGTTTCACGCCCGAGCGCATCAGCCAGCCCGACCACGTCACCCGCCAGGATGTCGAGGTCGTAGGCCCGCCGGCCGGCGGGCTTGTCGCTGAGATTGTAGCCGCGCTGATCCGGCGCGAGCACGCGGAACCCGGCCTCCGCGAGAGGGCCGATCTGGGAGCGCCACCCCCACCAGAACTCGGGAAAGCCGTGGAGCAGGATCACGAGCGGCCCATCCTCGGGGCCCGCCTCGACCGCATGGAGCGTCACGCCGCCGACCCGATGGCGGCTGCCCGTCGTCTCGGGATCGAAGCTCCGGGTCATGCGTGGGCCGACACTTTCACGCGCTTCGGCGGCGGCTCCTCGGAGGCCATGAACTGCGCCCGGGCGAGCTCGGCGAACCGGCCACCCTTCGCCACGAGGTCGTCGAAGGTGCCGGTCTCGATGACGCGGCCCTGATCGAACACGAGGATCCGGTTGGCGTTGCGGATGGTGGCGAGGCGGTGGGCGATCACGAAGGTCGTGCGTCCCTTCATCACCTCGTCGAGGGCGAGCTGCAGCTTGCGCTCGGTGGCGGCGTCGAGCGCGCTCGTCGCCTCGTCGAGGATGAGGATCGGCGGGTTCTTTAGGAGCGCGCGGGCGATCGACAGGCGCTGACGCTCGCCGCCCGACAGCGAGCGCCCGCGCTCGCCGATGACGGTGTCGAGCCCCTCCGCCTGGCGCGAGATGAACTCGATGGCCTGCGCCCGCTCCAGGGCCTCGATCATCTCCGCGTCGGTCGCATCGGGCCGCCCGACCTGCAGGTTCTCGCGGATGGTGCGCGCGAACAGCATCGGCTCCTGGAACACCACGCCGATATTGCGACGCAGGGACGAGAGCGTGACGTCGCGGATATCGAGGCCATCGATGCGGATGGACCCCGATTGCGGATCGAAGGCCCGGTGCAGCAGCCCGAGCGTCGTCGACTTGCCGGATCCGGTGGCGCCGACCAGCGCCACGTTCTCGCCGGCCTGCACCGTGAAGGACACGTCCTGCACGGCGGAGCGCTTGCCGTCATAGGAGAAGCTGACGGTGTCGAAGACCACGTCGCCCCGGTAGCGCTCCACGTTCCGGGCATTGGCCCGGTCGTGCACGACCGGGGCGGTGTCCAGGATCTCGAAGAATTCCTGCAGCTTCGGCGCCTGCATGAAGAGCTGGTTGATGAAGCTCACCGCCTGTTCCAATCGGCCGATCAGCATGGTGGCCATGCTCATGAACATGACGACCTCGCCGATGGTCGCCAATCCGTTCAGATGAAGCCAGGTGCCGAGAAGGAAGATCGCCGTGACGGTGATCGTCGCCGACGCGCGCGACGCCACGGAGGCGAGCGCCCACCAGGACAGCACCGGGTTCTGCGCCTGGAGCAATTGCTGGATGATGGTCCGCAGGGAGCGGCTCTCCGCTTCCACGCGGGTGAAGGACTGGATCACCGGCACGTTGCCCAGCGCGTCCGAGGCATGCTCGGCGAGGCTCGAATGATAGCGCTCCACGGAGCCCTGGAGGGTTTCCGTCTTGCGCAGCACGATGGCGGTGAGAAACGCGAAGACCACGACCAGCGCCACGAGGAGCAGGCCCAGGCGCCAGTTCAGGAACACGGTCAGCGGCAGGAGCACGACGAGGGCGATCAGGGCCGACAGATGCTCGCGGAAGAAGCCGAGCCAGAGCCACGACATGGCGCCCGAGCCCTCGAGCATCACCTTCAGCACGCGGCCGGAATGGGTCGAGGTGTGGAAGGCGAGCGGCAGTTCGAGCACGTGCTCGAAATAGCTCGCCACCACGGCCAGCCGCCGCCGGTGCGCCAGCCGGTCCGCATGGAGCGCCACCAGGGCGCCGGCCCCGATGGAGAACAGCCCGAAGGCCACCCAGGCGAGGATGAGGGGCGTGAGGGTCCCGAAGGTCACGGGTGCGGCATTCGGCATCTGCGCGCGGGTGAGCACATCGATGATGCGCCCGAACAGGATGGGCTCGGCGAAAGCCGAGATCGCCAGCGCGATATTGGCCAGGGCGAGCAGCGCGCCGACCCTCAGGTCGGACCCGAGCTGCCCGAGGACACGGATGTAAAGCTTGATCAGCCGCATGGGGATCTACCTGCGAACGTCGCGAACTCCAAAGGATGTCGCGTACTTCAACCCGCTTGAAAAGCCGAAAGGTCCCGAACCGTTTCCCGTCATGCGCGGCTCCTCGCCGGCTTCAGGCTCCGGCGGAAGCGCCCGATCCATTTCGGCCCGAGCTTCGACGAGCGCTCGCTCCCCCGCGACCGGGGCCGGGCCAGAAGAATGGCCCCTTCCTTCGTCTTGCGGATGTGCAGGGTTCTCGTGTGGAACTCCTCGAGGCCGGGCCGGTGTCCGATCGACAGGACGCTTGCCCCGTTCAGCTCGTTCTCGAACAAGGCCAGCATCGACGCCTGGTTCTCCTCGTCGAGGGCCGAGGTCGCCTCGTCCATGAACACCCACCGGGGCTTGTGCAGCAGCACCCGGGCGAAGGCCACCCGCTGCTGCTGGCCGAGGGACAGACTCCGGTCCCAGCGCTCGTGCCTGTCGAGCATCTCGACGAACTCGCCCAGGCCGCAGCGTTCGAGGGCCTTGCGCACATCGGCATCCTCGAAGGTCTCGGGCGAGGCCGGATAGCTGATGGCAGCTCTGAGCGATCCCAAGGGCAGATAGGGCCGCTGCGGCAGGAACATCATCTCCTCGGGCTTCGGGATGCGGATGCGGCCGGAGCCCCAGGGCCAGAGGCCGGAAATGGCCCGGAACAGCGTGCTCTTGCCGGCGCCCGATTCGCCCATGATCAGCACCCGCTCGCCGGGCCGGATCTCGGCCGTCGCATCCTCGATGAGGATGCTGCCGTCGTTGAGCGCGATCGAGACGGCCTCGAAGCTCAGCCAGCCCTTGGGGTGGGGGCCGATCTCGATCTTGCGGCTCTCGGCCGTGACCTCGTCGAGATCGATGGCGGCCTGCCGGAACGTCGCGACGCGCAGGACGGCGGAGCGCCAATCGGCGATCTTCGGGAAGTTGTCGACGAAATAGCGCAGAGCCGACTGCACCTGATTGAAGGCGCCGACCACCATCATCATCTCGCCGAAGGACAGGCGTCCCGCGAAATAGTCCGGCGCGGCCGCGAGGATCGGCACCACGATGGCGAGCCAGCCATAGCCCGAGGTGATCCAGGTCAGGCGCGCCAGGCCGCCGGAGAGGCGCCGCGACGCCTTGAGGACCGCCTCGACGAACTCGTCGAGGTTTCGGCGCTCGTCCGGCTCGCCGTTGTAGAGGGCGACGCTCTCGGCGCTCTCGTTCACGCGCACGAGCGCGAAGCGCAGCTCCGCCTCGCGGGCATAGCGCAGGGTGTTCAGGCGGATCATCGGACGCCCGACGAGCCAGGTCAGCCCGGATCCGATCCCGGCGTAGCCGACCGCGACCCAGACCATGTAGCCCGGGATGGTGATCTCGCGGCCGCCCAACGTGAAGCTCACGGGCCCCGACAGCGCCCACAGGACGCCGATGAAGCTGACCAGCAGCAGGAAGGCCTGCAGCATGCCGACCCCGAGCTCCGTCGAGAGTTCGGAGAAAAGGCGGCAATCCTCCTGCATCCGCTGGTCGGGCTGGGCACTGTTCTCGCCCATGAAGCCCATCTGGTAGGCCCGGTTCGGCATGAGCCAGATGTCGAGCAGCACCTGCGTCAGGCGCTGGCGCAGCCGGATCTTGAGCCGCTCCTGAAGCCAGGTCTGCGCCACCACGAGGGCCAGAAGGACCGCGATGATGACCAGGAAGACCAGGAGCTGATGGAAGAAGGTGGCTGAATCCCGCTTCTCGACGGCATCGAAGAAGGCGCCGTTCCACTGGTTGAGACGCACCTGGCCGAACATGTTGCCGACCAGGATGACAAGGATGGCCGCCCCCAGCCGCAGCATGGGCCAGCCCTTCCCGTTCCGGAGCATGTCGCGAAAGAGCTGATACAGCTCCCGGAGGATGCTCGGGGCCATTTCCTGCGCATGGGGCGGCTCGGGAGGATGGGCGGCCGCGATGGCGGCCTCCTTCGCCAGGGTGGCGCCTTGGCCGGGACCGACCTCCTGATCGCTCCCCACCGCTGGCGGCGGGGGCAGCTGCTTGCCCAGTTTGGGATCGAAATCCGGCATCGGTCGAACGCGTACTCGGTGAGCTTGAGAGTTCCTCAAGCTAAAGCGCGTTCACATACGTTAAGTTCCGATCCGACCCCTGTCCGGAGCGCCGCAGCGGTCAGCGGCGGTCGGCCGCGACCGCCAGAGCCCAATAGACCTTGTACTTGGAATTCGGCGCATAGGCCGTGGCGATCCCGATCCGGGTCGCCCTGGAATCGAGGAGCACCCGGTTGTGCTGCGGGCTCTCGCGCCAGCCGGAGAAGGCTTCGGCCAGGGTGTGGTAGCCGGCGGACAGGTTGGCGGCCGGCCCCGTGAAGCCCGCCGAGGCAAGGCGGGCCTTGAAGGCCTCGGCGGAGCTCGGCTTGTCGGCCCGGGCCATGGCGTCGGCCTCCGCCCGGGCGGCCGCCTGCAGGTCGGGATCGAGGGTGAGCGGCCGCAGGCCGTTGTTGCCGCGATACGCCCCGATCATGTCGCGGGCCATGGCGGCGTCCACGACCGCGTCGGCCCGGGCCATCGACACGTAGAAGCTCGGGGTCTGGCTGCGCTGGACGGGCTTCTCGCTCTGGCAGGCGGACAGAGCGAGGGCGGGAAGGATCAGGAGGATGAGACGCTTCATGCGGGCGTCTTATCCTTGAGAAGGGTTAAGGTTTCGTCCTCTTTCTCCTCCGCCTTCGCGGCCTTGTCCTGCGGCTCCTCGGCCGGTTCGGGCGCGGGAGCCGGCGCGGGAACCCCGACGCCGGCCTTCCGCAGGCCGCGGAAGATCTCGAAATAGATGTCGCTCGAGACCCGGCCGGCCGCATCGATATCGTCCACGAAGCAGATGAGATCGAAATCGATGGTGTTTTCGGTCACCTTCTTGAACAGGACCCGGGGCGCCGGCTCGCTCATCACCTCCCGGTGCGCGAGGGCCGCCTTGCGCATGATCTCCGCCACCTGGTCCGGATCCGACGCCCGGGGCACGGGGATCGACACGAGCACGCGGCCCACGCGGTCGTTGCGCACGCGGTTGCGCACGATGCCGGAGATGAGGTTCGAATTCGGCACGATGATCGTCGAGCGGTCGAAGGCCTGGATCTCGGTCGAGCGCACGTTGATCCGGCGGACATAGCCCTCCCCGTCGCCGACGACCACGAGGTCGCCGACCCGGATGGGGCGCTCCCACAGGAGGATGAGGCCGGAGATGAAGTTGTTGACGATGGATTGCAGGCCGAAACCGATACCGACCGACAGGGCGCCGGCCACGATGGTCACCCGCTCCAGGCTGAGGCCCAGATAGGTGAAGGCGATCATGCCTGCGATGATGATGCCCACATAGCCCGCCGCCGTGCTGATCGAGTTGCGCAGACCCGCATCGAGCTCGGTCGCCGGCAGGAAGGTGTTGTTGAGCCACCGCTGGATCACCCGCGTGACGGCGAAGCCCGCGGCGAACAGCACGGCCGCGATGAGGATCGACGACAGGGAGATCGTGACGTCGCCGACGTTGAACCCGAAGAACAGGGCCCGGAGCGATCCCGTCACGTCGGCCGACTCGATGCCCCAGGGCAGCAGCACGAGCAGGACCGCGATGACGATCAGGGCCAGCCGCATGATGCCGCTGGCCAGGATGCCGATCTGCTCCAGGGAGCGGCGGCGCAGGCCCGTATTGGCCTGGAGCGCCGTGGCGAGCCGGGTCTGGCCGCGCAGGGAGCCGCCGATGAACTCGTCGGCGAACGCGATGCCGAGGATCAGCAGGGCGATCACGATGGAAATGCCCACCGCCTGGTCGACCACGAAGGACGCCAGGGCCACATAGCCGCCCACCACGCTGCCGACGATCAGCGCGACCACGAACCAGCCGACGCTGCGCAGGGGCCCGCCGATATCGACCTCCTGGGCGACGTACGGCCCGAGGCATGCCTCGTCCTGGGATTCGCGGGCCGCGAAGCGCCGCAGGAGCTCGGCGAAGACCAGGCCGGCGGCCAGGGCGAAGACGGCGCGGGTCATGACCGTGACCGGCAGGGCGGCCGCGATGGCCGCGTTGAACGACTCGATCACCTTGCCGGCCACCATGACGGTCGCCAGGGTCACGGCAAAGCTCATGATCCGGGCCGCGGAGGCGTCCCGGACCGGGATCAGCCGCCAGGAGGTATGATCCGGCGCCAGGATCGCGTCGATCAGGGCGCGCACGAAGGCGATGAAGGCCAGGCCGCTCAGAAAGGCCCTGCCGACCTGCTCGAGCCGCGGCGGGACGATGTCGACCGAATCGAACGCCACCCAGACGATCCAGCTGCCGGCGATCGCCGGACCCGCCCCCAGGATCAGCACGCCGAGGGCGGCCAGAAGGCGGCTGCGGCGGGCCGGGTCTGTAACGGCGGGATCCCGCCTCACGAGGCGCGGCGCGAGGGAGCGGCGCCCGGCATAGAGGGCGATCGCCACGCCGATGGCCAGGCCGAGAAGAAGCAGCACGCCGATCGAGGTGCTGCGCTGCACCTGCTCGAGGGCATCGCCCAGGACGATCCCCAGCGCCCGAAGCTCCCGCGGAACGGCCTGCACCACGTTCATCCAGAGGCTGGGGCTGAGGAGGCCATCGCTCTGCTCGAACAGGGCCCGGGTGAACCCCGCCCGGCGCAGGTCGCCGATCTGGGTGTTGAGCTGCTCGGCCTGGACCAGCAGGGCACGCCCGAGCCGCTGGGTCTCGTCCAGTTCCGCGACCGCTGCCTCGCGCTCGGCCCGGTCGCGGGCCACGTCAGCGCTCTCCTCGGGCTGGCCCTTCTCGGGCTTCGGTCCGAGCTGGCTCAGGCGCTGCTTGCTGGCCTCGAGCTTCGGGGCCTGTTCGTCGACGACCGTGCGGATCTCGGCGATGATCGGCTCGATCTGCACGCGGATGTTCTGCAGATCCGCATCCGGCATGGTCCGGCCCTGGATGGCCGCTTCCTTCTGGTCGAGATCGGCCTTGAACCCGTCGAGCTTGGCGCGGGCCGCCTTCGTCTCGGCCGAAATGGGAGCAGGCGCCGGCACGGCGGCCTGAGGCTGGGTCGCAGCGGGGCTCTGAGCCGGCGGCGCGGTCGGAGAGGTCTGCGCCTGCTGCGCATAGGATGCGCCGCCCGCTGCAACGCCCGCCACGATCACGGCAGCCCGGAAGAGCCGCTTCATCCCCATGCTGATCATTCAGTCGTCCCTATCGCATTCCCGGCAGCACCGGATCGGTCCGGTGCCCGTCTTTTTCAAAGAGCGCCCTGCTTGCGCCGAGAACCGGCCCGCTTGTGCCTGGCGCTGCCACGGCGGGGCGGTTCTTTGCGAATCATTACGGCGAAAAGTCGCCGCCCGGTCGGCGAAGCGCAACAAAAAAGCCGGGAGAGGCCGCGGCCTCTCCCGGCTTCCCTAAGGGGAAATTCTTACTGCTTGGGGGTTTCGTTGGCCGACGGCTGCGCGCCTGGGGCCGGATAGGCCGGGTTGGCGGGCGTGATCCGGTTGGTGGGATTGGCGTTCGAGGAACCGGTCGTGGAGCCCGTCACGTTGGCGCGGGCGGCATCGGTGCCCGGGTCGTCCGGAGACGTCGAGCTTGCCCAGATCATATATCCGGACACCGCCACCGCGAGGAGCAGGAGCGAGCCGATCAGAACGCCCAGGACCGGGCGGCCGGACGCCCCCTGTCGGGCACGATCATCGGGAATCTGTTGAGCCATCTGGAGCCTCTTTGAGAAATGCGGTTTGTCGGGCGAGCAGCAAGGCTCGGCATTATCAGGGCAACGCGAGATGGAAGAGCCGGTTCCTGCCTGTGCCCGTCCATTCGGACGGGCCTCGGGATCGATCCGACTCGGGATCCAATGGAGCGTTTCTCCGTTGTTCGAGACGGGCCACCAACAATGGTCAGAGACGAGGGGCCAATGGTTCGAACAGGCTTCGGCGACACCCTATGTCGCAGGCTGGGCACCTTCCCGCATCGCCGGCCTTCGGCCATGTTCTCGCCGCTTTCGAAACCATTGGGTAATCTCTGATTCAAGGAGATGTCATGCAGGACAATCGCATCAGTCTGGACGGGACTTGGGAATTTTTGCATGTGGCCGACGACCGTCTGTCCGGCCCGGCGGAGGTTCGCCAGATCACGGTGCCAAGTCCCTGGCAGGCCCAATTTGCGGACCTGCGCATGCGCGCCGGCATCGGCATCTATCGCCGGACCGTCGAGATCGACGAAGCGTGGCTGCACGACAGCGTCTGGATCCGCTTCGGCGCCGTGTTCCACAACACCAAGGTGTTCGTCAACGGCGAGGCCGTGGGTCATAACGAGGGCGGGTTCCTGCCGTTCTCGTTCGACGTGACCTCCCACCTCAAGCCCGGGGCGAACGAGATCAAGGTCCGGGTCGACAGCCCGACCGACAACCCGGCCGAGTTCCCGGATTCGCCCTTCGCCGAAATCCCGTTCGGCAAGCAGAGCTGGTACGGCCCCCTGTCCGGGATCTGGCAGCCCGTCTACCTCGAGCGCCGCATCTCCGACCACATGAACCGGGTGCGGCTCGTGCCCAATCTGACCACCGGACGGGTGACCTCCGGGGTGTTCTTCGCGCGCCCGCTCACGGACGCCACCCAGATCCGCATCGCGGTCACGGACCCGTCGGGCGATGTGGTCCTCGACGAGATGCACGAGACCCAGGTGGGCGTCACCTCGATGCCGTTCGAGTTCACGCTCGACGACGTCCGCGCGTGGTCGCCTGACCATCCCAATCTCTACCGCGTCCGCCTCGAACTCATCCGCAACGGCGCGGTGAAGGACGAGATCGCGGACCATTTCGGCTTCCGCTCCATCGAGACGCGCAACGGCAAGTTCTATCTCAACGGCGAGCCGCTCTACCTGCGTTCCGCGCTCGACCAGGATTACTATCCGGACACGATCTGCACCGTGCCGTCGGTGGAATTCCTGGAGGACCAGTTCCGCAAGGCCAAGGAGCTCGGCCTCAACTGCCTGCGCTGCCACATCAAGGCGGCCGACCCGCGCTATTACGAGGTCGCGGACCGGATGGGGATGCTGATCTGGACCGAGCTGCCGAACGGCGGCATGGCCACGGACCGCTCGCGGGGACGCAAGGAAAAGCTCCTGAAGGGCATCGTCGACCGGGACGGCAACCATCCGTCCATCGTGATCTGGACGATCATCAATGAGAACTGGGGCGTCGATCTCGTCAACGATGCGGATCACCGCGACTGGCTCAAGCGCACCTTCGCCTGGCTGAAGGCCTACGATCCGACGCGCCTCGTGGTCGACAACTCGCCGCTCGCACCGAGCTTCCACGTGGAATCCGACATTGCGGATTACCATTTCTACGCCGCCTATCCCGACCATCGGGCGCAGTGGGACCAGTTCGTCGACGAGCTGTCCAACAGGGCCTCGTGGCTCTACTCGCCCCACGGCGATGCAGTGATCACCGGCCGCGAGCCGCTGATGTGCTCCGAATTCGGCAACTGGGGCCTGCCTTATCCGAAGGATCTGCGCGACGCCAAGGGCGAGGAGCCCTGGTGGTTCGAGACCGGGCACGACTGGGGCGAGGGCGTGATGTATGCCCACGGCGTCGAGAACCGCTTCTCGGACTGGAGCCTGGACCGGGTCTTCGGCGATCTGCGCCGCTTCGTCATCGCGGCACAATGGCAGCAGTTCCGCGCGCTCAAATACGAGATCGAGGCCATGCGCCGGAAGCCGAACCTCGCCGGCTACGTGATCACCGAACTGCACGACTGCCATTGGGAATCGAACGGCCTCCTCGACATGCGTCGCAACCCGCGCGTGTTCCATGAGCTCTTCCACATCGTCAACTCGGATACGGTGATCGTGCCGAAATGGGAGCGGGCCTCCTACTGGTCCGACGAGACGGCCGTCCTCGGTCTGGCGATCGCCCACGGGGCCGGGCCGGTTCTCGAGGATTGCACGCTGGAGATCTCCCTCTGCGGCGAGAGCCAGATCCTGTCCCTGCCCCGCCTCGAGGCGCCGGCCGTGCTCGATCTCGGCCGCATCGAGATCCCCGTGCCGGGAATGGACGAACCCTCCCTGCGGCGCATCAGCCTCGATCTGCGCACCGCCGATGGTCGCGTGGTCGCGCATAACCACCACGACATCGCGATCCATCCCAAGCGCACGAGGCCCGTTCATGCGCGCGAGCTGGTCTGGTCGCCGGACGAGGACATCCGGGAGCGGTTCCGGGCGCTGGGCTACAGCATCGCCCGCGCGTTCGAGGAATCGACCCTGATCGTGTCCCGCACGCACAACAAGGCGATCGCGGATCATGTGCGGGCGGGCGCCAAGCTCCTGCTCCTGCCGGAAGAGGACATGACCCTCTATCCGTTCTTCCCGCACTGGCAGGCCGTTAGGGTGCAGGCGCGCGCCGGCACCCTCTGGTCCGGAGACTGGGCCTCGTCCTTCGGCTGGCTGCGGCGCTCGGGACATTTCGCCCGGTTCCCCTCCGGCCCCCTCCTCGACGAAACCATGGACCGGGTGCTGCCCGATTACGTGATCGCGAACTGCAACCTGCTCGACTTCCAGGCGCGCGTGTTCTCCGGCCTCGTGGTCGGCTGGATCCACAAGCCCGTGGCGCTCGGCGTCGAGCGCTCCTATGGCCGCGGACGTCTGGTGGCCTCGACCCTGCGCCTGTTCCGCGACGAACCGCTGGCGGATCCGACCGCCACGATGTTGACGGATGCCCTCGTGGAGCTGGCCGTGGAGTCCAGAGCGGCGCGGCTCGAGGAGGCCGTTCGGGCCGCGGAGGCGGCCGCGTAAGCCTCGCCCCGCACAATCGAAAGGCGGCCAGGTGTGCCTGGCCGCCTTTTCTTTTGCCTTGCGCTGAAAGCGTCTGGCGCCGAGACGTCCTCTATTCGGCCGCCACCTTCATGGCTTCGTCCGACCACTCCACCTCGCTGTCCGCGAAGAACCGGTCGAGGGCGCTCTCCAGCCGCGGCATGAGGAGACCGCGCTCGGTGGAGAGGGCCGTGTTGAGAGCCGGATCGTCGCCGGCCCCGATCACGCGCTCAGGATCGAAGCCCGCGCGCTCCGCCGCCATGGCGGCGAGATCGCGCCATGAGGTCTCGCCGGTATTGGCCATATGCCAGATGCCGGTGCCGCCATCGATCAGGAGGTCGAGGGACGTGTTGACCAGATCGGGCACATAGGTCGGCGACACCACGTCCAGGCTGGCTTCCACGTCCTCGCCCTTGCTGAGGGTGTTCAGGATGGACCAGATGAAATTGTAGCGATCCCAGGGGCCGAAGAATGCGCTCGTGCGCAGGACGAGAGCCTTGTCGTACGCCTCCAGGACCCGGCGTTCGGCCTCGGCCTTGCTCTCGCCATAGACCGTCGTCGGGTTGACCGCGTCGCTTTCGACGTAAGGCCGGTCGAGCGTTCCGTCGAAGACGAGATCGGACGAGAAGGTGACCAGGGGGATGCCCAGATCCGCGCAAACCCTCGCCAGCGTCTCCGGGCCCGACGTGTTCTCCCGGAAGCATGCCTGTCGGTCGTTCTCGGCTTCCACGACCCGCACGTACCCGGCGGTGTTGATCACCGCCCAGGGCCGATGGCACGCGAGGGCCTTGGCGACGCTCCGGGCATCGGCGATGTCCATGTCCCGCCGGGACAGCAGCACGTGGTTGAGCCCCCGGAACTCGCACAGGCGCGAATAGGCGCGGCCGAGGGTTCCCGTGGCGCCGGTGATCAGGAGCTGGCGCGGTTCGTCGGAAAGCCAGCAGGACCTCGATTGTCTCGCCGGCGGCCTGTAGAAGCGGATGTCGCGCTTCCACCAGCCGGCGCGGTCGAGCACCGGATGGTCGAAGGCGCCGGTCTTGGCGAGCGACTCCGCCGCGTGGGCGAGCGCCGTGCATCGCGGCTCCGGAGCCCGCACGTCGAAGGGCCCCGGCTCGTAGAAGCCGTTGCGGCGCGTCAGCAGGCTGTTCCAGTCGACGGCCCCGTAGAGGGACCAGACCGTGACGGCCCGGATGTCGACTCCTTCGTCGCGCAGCGCGTTGGCGCCGTTCCAGACCTCCATGAGCCAGCGCAGCTGGTCGTCGCGGGTGCTGCCGTGATGCGCCTCCGTGACGGCCATGGGGCGCCGGTAGCGCTCCCAGACCTCTCGAAGCCGCGCGGCGGGACCGAGGTCGGTGGACGGCAGAGGCATGCGGACCGCCTCCGCATCTGCGTAGCGGTGCCGGCCGTTGCCGCCCCAATGATGCTCCGGATAGCGGTTCATGCGCTCGTCGAGATAGCGCTCGCTGGTGAGGTAATGGTTGATGCCGATGATGTCGGGCGCCGCATCGGCCTCGAGCAGGAGCTCGAGATCGGCCTGCGGGACGCCGTTATCGAGCAGAATCGTCCACCAGGGATGATCCCGATCGACCATGCCGCACAGGAGATCGAAGCCGAGAAAGCGCCGCTGGTTCTCATGCTCGGCCTGGTAGGCGAGCGTGGACGTCGCGAAGGTCTTGCCCATGTCGTCGGTCTGGACCAGCTGCGCGTCCGGCCGGACCTTGCGGATGGCGCGCATGGACAGGACGGTCGCCTTGCACTCGTTCACCAGGATCTTGAGGAAAGCCTCATAGCTCGTTCCGTGCGGATACCAATGACCGTAGAGACCCGAGAACCGGGCCGTCGTGAGCGGCTCGTTGACGGGGGTATAGAGATCCAGATGCGGATAGCGCTCCGCCACATGGGCCGCATGGCGGGCCAGGAGCTCGGGCCAGGCAGGATCGAGCATGTGGGTGTAGCGGGGGCCGCTGCCGTGATGGCACAGGCCCGCAATGGCGCGGATGCCGAGGGTCCGGAGGCGCTCCAGGCGCGCATCGTGCCAGGAGAAGTCCGTGCGGTCCGGGCTCTCGGGAGAGATCCTCTCCCAGAGCACCGGATGACGCAGGGTGCGGATCCCGAGCTCGGCGATGCGGTCGAGATCCTCGATTCGCTCATGATGACCGGTCTCCAGGCTTTGGTCGCGATAGTCGTCGCCAACTCTTGCGACGGTACATTCCAGTCCGCCCCAAAGCTCTAGTGATCGGTTCATCATGCAACTCCGAGCTATT
Source organism: Microvirga yunnanensis (assembly GCF_025460875.1). Taxonomy (NCBI): domain Bacteria; kingdom Pseudomonadati; phylum Pseudomonadota; class Alphaproteobacteria; order Hyphomicrobiales; family Methylobacteriaceae; genus Microvirga; species Microvirga yunnanensis. Next base: position 2,511 of record NZ_JAMXFI010000174.1, on the reverse strand, counting down.
ACAACAGTGCTTCCACAACTATTCTTATTGCGGAATGTTCAATGCTCTTTGTCGATTACGAAACCATCGCGGCCGAAGCCGGTACGACTTTGACAGCGGACGTGTCCGCTCCGACGGGCAGAGACTCGTTGATGCGCCGGAAGGTGGCAAGCGCCTGACCGACGATCTGGTCCATGTTGTAGTAGCGATAGGTGGCCAGACGACCGACGAACCACACGTCGGGGGTGGCCAGGGCAAGCTTCTCGTACTTCTTGAACAGTTCCTGGTTTTCGGCCTTCGGGATCGGGTAATAGGGATCGCCTTCGGCAGACGGATACTCGTAGGTGAGCGCCGTCTTGGCATGCTCCTGGCCGGTCAGATGCTTGTATTCCGTGACGCGGGTGTAGTCGTTGGTCTGCGGGTAGTTCACGACGCCGACGGGCTGATGCCAGGTCTGATCGAGGGTCACATGCTCGAAGCGGAGCGACCGGTAGGGCAGCTTGCCGAACTGGAAGTCGAAGTATTCGTCGATCGGCCCGGTATAGATGACGCGGCGGTGGGGGACGACGTTCTTGACGTCCTCGTAATCCGTCTGCGTCATGACGTGGATGTTCGGATGGCTGACCATCTTCTCGAACATCCGCGTGTAACCGTGCTTGGGCATGAACTGGAATTCGTCCGTGAAATAACGGTCGTCCCGGTTCGTGCGCGTCGGCACGCGCGAGGTCACCGATTTGTCGAGCTCCGAGGGATCGAGTCCCCATTGCTTGCGCGTATAGCCGCGGAAGAACTTCTCGTAGAGCTCGCGTCCCACGACGGACACCACCACGTCCTCGGACGTCTTGATCTCGCCGATCTTCTCGGCGCGTTCGGCGAACCAGTCCTGCAGCTGCTCGGAGGTGAGGTTCAGGCCGTAGAGCTTGTTGACCGTGTCGAGGTTGATCGGAATCGGAACGAGCATGCCGTCCACTTCCGCCAGAACCCGGTGCTCATAGAAGCGCCATTCGGTGAAGCGGGAGAGATGATCGAAGATCTGCTTGGAATTGGTATGGAAGATATGCGGGCCATACTGATGGATCAGCAGGCCGTCGTCGTCGTACCGGTCGTAGGCATTGCCGCCGATGTGATTACGGCGATCGATGAGAAGAACGCGCTCGTTGCGTTCGGTGGCGAGACGCTCCGCCAGAACGCTGCCTGCAAAGCCGGCGCCTACAATCAACCAATCATACATTCCAGATCACTCCGCAGGCGTGGTGGCATAAACGGGAAGGGAAGAAGCGGGACGATCGGCCGTCGCGTCACCGGTCGCATCCAGCATGAGCTTGTGCATGGACGCCCAAGTCTTGTCCCAGGATCCGGCCGCCAGATGGCGGTCGACCTTGGCAAGCCACGCCTCCTTCGGGCGGGCCAGGATGGTCTCGACCTTGGCGACCACCTCCTGGGCATCCTTGGCGATCTCGACGAGCCCTTTTTCGCCGTAGGGGCGCACCACATCGGTGATCGGCGTCGAGACGACCGGCACCCCGGCCGCCAGGAATTCCGGCGTCTTCGTCGGGCTGATGAACTTCGTGGCCTCGTTGAGGGCGAAATTCATGAAGCCCACATCCCAGCCGGACAGGTAATGCGGCAGTTCGTTGTAGGACTTTCCACCGAGCCAATGGATGTTCGGCCGCTGCGGGAGGGTCGCAGGATCGATCTTCACCACGGGTCCGATCATCACGAACTGCCAGTCGGGACGCAGATCGGCGACCTCGGCCAGAAGGTCGACGTCCATGCGCTCGTCGACGACGCCGAAGAAGCCGAGACGCACATGCGGAATCGGCGCCTGGTCGTCGGGATCCTTGTCGATCGAGCGGGCCTGCGAGAAGTGCTGGAAGTCGATGGAGGACGGGAAGCCGTGAACGCTGCGATGGCGATGGCGCTTGGCCTCGTAGAGGCTCATGCCGCCCGTGAAGACCAGATCGCAGCGGGAAAAGAGGGCGTTCTCCAGATCGAGCAGTTCCTGCGAGGCGCCGCGGAAGAGCGAGAGCTCGTCCATGTTGTCGTAGACGCACAGATCGCACTCGAGATCGCTGGTGAAGGCCATGGCCATCGGCGTGTAGTACCAGAACATGCGCGGGCTCTTGGCCTCGCGGCCGATCAGTTCTTCGATCAGGTCGTGCTGCTCGGCGATGACGTCCTCATGCGACAGACCCTCGGGAAGAACCGGCACCGCGATGGTGACGCCCTGAGGCCGGTCGCTCACATCCATGTGAGGCTTCGCGCCGGCCTTGAACATAGGCTCCTCGATGATCAGGACATCGTAGTGCTTGACCGCCCGGCTGAGGAGATGCTGAGGCCGCTGCCAGACGAAATCCCAGCGCAGATGAGAGAAACAGACGAGGAGAGGTTTTTCTGAACCGACTTTGACAGGCGAACGAAGGGCATAGGACTGCGTCATCAAACGCTCATGCATAGCGCCATCCTCAAATACAGGTGTGTTGTCGCGATCGGACGGAAGAACACGGCCCGGGGTGAATAAAGCGATGTCTT
>NZ_JAMXFI010000173.1:0-17194 GCF_025460875.1 Microvirga yunnanensis | reverse complement strand
GGTACGCATCCGAGGGAGACCGCGGGATCAGGCCTCGCGCGTCAATGGGATCGTGGCTAACGTTGGTGCAGGTTTAAGGGGCGGCTTTTTGTGATGCGACAGTCCTGCGAGCCTCGATGATGTATTTGAGGTTCTCGATGCCATCTTCGGTGAAGAGGACAATATGCTCGGTCAATTCGGAGGCTGGGTAGTTGTCGTAGGCACTGAGGCGGCCGTCTTCCGAGAACATTTCGATCGAGCACTCGTGCAGGAAGTCCTCGTCTTCACCGAGCATGTCAGCCACGTATTTCAGCGTGTACAGCGTTGAGTTGCGGTATCCCACTCGTCGGTCCCTTTTCGGTTACGCAGCCAGCTGGGACGCCAGGTTCTCGGCCTGCCGTAGCCTTTTCCATTCCCAGGGAAGCAATTCGTGCAGGCGGGCGACAGGAAGATCGGCAATCCGGACCAGCACGTCGGCGAGCCAGGCTTTTGGATCGACATCGTTGAGACGACAGGTCGTGATGAGGGTGAGCATGACGGCGGCACGATCCGCCCCGCGCTGGGACCCCGCGAAGGTCCAGTTGCGGCGCCCCAGGGCGATCCCTCGCAAGGCCCGCTCGGCGGCATTGTTCGTCAGACAAACCCGGCCATCCTCCAGGAAGCGGGCAAAGCCATCCCAGCGCTTCAGCATGTAGTCCATGGCGCCGATCACCTCGGACGATCGGCTGAGCGTGGCACGCTCTCGTTTCAGCCACTCGTGCATGTCATCGAACAGCGGCTTGCTTTTCTCCCGCCGCACCGCCAGTCGTTCCGCGGCGCTCAAGCCGTTGATCTGACGCTCGATGTCGAACAGCGCGTCGAACCGCTTGACGGCTTCCAACGCGATCGGGGAGATCGGCCTGCCGTTTCTTTTGCGATCCCGAGCCTTTTTCTCGATATCGGCCAGTTCAAAGAATTTCCGTCGCGCATGTGCATGGCAGAAGGCAAAGGTAAGGGGCACCGCTTTCTGTTCGGCAACACTGATCGGCTCGAAGCCATTGTAACAGTCACTCTGCAGAATGCCGCCATACCCGGCCAGGTGCTTTTGCGGATGCTCGCCGCGGCGGTCACTCGAGGCATAATAGACTGCTGCCGAAGCCGTGCCGCCCCCGAAGGGCTGGTCATCCCTCACGTAGGTCCAGATGCGCCCGGTCGTGCATTTGCTTTTGGCCCGGATGGGAATGGTCGTATCGTCGCCGTGAAGGCGCTCGGCCGCAAAGACATGCTTCTCAATCAGATTGAAGACCGGCATGAGCGCGGAGGTTCCAAACCCAACCTGATCGGCCAGCGTCGAGGTCGACAGCGCGATGCCTTCGCATGTAAACCGGGCGCTCTGGCGATTGAGCGGATTGTGCATGCCGAACTTGTCGAAGAGGATCGTCGCCAGCAGATGAGGGCCGATGAAGCCGCGCGGCGTGGCATGGAACGGCGCTGGCGCCTGGCTGATCGCCTCACAGTCCCGGCACGTGAACTTCTCCCGGATCGTCTCGATCACTTTGAAGCGACGCGGGATCTCCTCCAGCGTCTCGGTGATGTCCTCGCCCAGTTTCGCCAGGCGCGAGCCACCGCAGCAGGCACAGGTCGCCAGGGGAGCAATCACCACGCGTTCGCGCTCGATATCCTCCGGCCAGGGCTTTCGGACCGGCCGCCGGCGCACAAAGGAGCGCCCGGTTGAGTTCCTGGCGGCGGCCTGCGCCGCAACCTCATCCTCGGTCGCGGCCATCACCAGTTCTTCGAGCTGTAATTCCAGCTGGTCGATCAGTCGCGCCGCGCGCTCGGACCGCTGGCCGCGCAGTTCGCGCTTCAGCTTTTCGATCGCCAGTTCCAGACTGGCGATCAGGGCCTCGCTGTCAGACAACAGGGCCTGCGCCTTGGCGGCTTGCGCCACAGCCCTGTCCCTCTCGGCGACAACGACATCCCGCTCGGACAGCAGCGCCAGATAGGCGCTCACAAGGTCGTCTGGAAGATCGACAGGCGTTGACGGCATGACGCCATTCGAACAGAATTTCCCTGTATTTTCAATCGAATAATGCTAACCAACCCGTGTTGGGCGCCAGGTTTCCTGCGGATTGCGCCAGTCGATTCCGGACAGAAGATAAGACATCTGAGCCGGGGAGATCGCAACAGCGCCGCCCTCCACATTCGGCCAGATGAAGCGGCCTTTCTCCAGTTTTCGCGTGAACAGGCAGGCTCCCTGGCCGTCATGCCAAATCACTTTGATCAGGTCACCTTTGCGCCCCCGGAAGCAAAAAAGGTGGCCGCCCAGAGGGTCATGCTTCAATATCTCCTGCACCCGAAGAGCCAGAGTGGGAAAGCCACAGCGCATGTCGGTATGCCCGGTTGCCAGCCATACCTTCACACCCTGACCCATCGGAAACGGGTTCATGGCAACGTCTCCAGACCACGTATGATCCGCAGCAATGCCTCAACGTCGACATCCCGGTCCACACTCACACGCCTGCCGTTCGCGCTCATGACTTCCATGCGACCGTGGTCGGGTGTGAGAGGCTGCACAGGTGCAGCCGATGCAGGCTGCGCGGCTGCACCACGAGACGCGGGAACGATCAGTGCCGGAACAAAGCCGTCCGTCGAACGGCTGACGAGCCTTCCTTCCCGCGCGGCCCTGCGCCACCCGTTCAACTGCCAGCGCGTGATACCATGGCGCTGCGCCGTTGCGGTGACCTGGCGCAGGCCGCTATAGCTTTCCGCCACAATCGCCAGCTTCGCTTCATCAGTGAACCGCCGCCGGCGACCGCTCTCGACGATCTCCATCCTGCTGACGCGCCCCGGGCGAGCATCCATCATGTCCATGGCTAAAGCACTGTCTATATTGACGTCTATATAGACAGACCATCCACAGTCTCACTCACTAGCGCAATGCGTCCTTCCTCGGATGCGTACCGCGGGTGCGGAGGCGCTTGAGTTCCAGGGAGGACCGCCCCCCAGCCGCTCCTGATGGACCAGCCCAGAATGGCTGATAAACGAGAGTGTAGCTATACCGCAAAGAGCACAGAGGCAGGACGATGTGCCCTCAGAGGCTGGCGAGCAGGAGGCTGAGCCCGATCAACGCAGCAAGAGCGGCGACAAAGCGGATGGCGGCCGCCATGAACGTCGGCGCCGGCACAGGAGCAAAAGGAGGCGCTGCGACTTCTGTCTGACGCATGGTGAAGACCTTCAGGAAATTCAGCTGGTTCTGGGAAAGCGGCAAAGAGACGAGCCATCGCGCCACTTGGCGGGTGTTTCTCTGTGCGATTTTCGCGCTGGTGTCTGTAGCCGGTGGGACACACGGCCGGCCTTGATACGGCTGACTGTCGACACTCCTGGCCCATCGGGAGCAGCAACGACCTGACCCCAGACATGAGCATGGTTCCGCATGCCTCCCAGCTGTTGACAGCGCCACGAACCGGGAGGAGGTCTGCCTAATCCCCTTTCGCATCAGTCTGCTTGGCTGACCTTGCCCCGTTGCGTGGCTTACGCGTGTAGGCATATGGCTTGGTCACAGGCTCGGGTCGATCTGCGGGTTTCTTCGATTTCATTGTCCGACTGCTGAAGAACACCATGCTGCAGGACAGGCGAACAGGAACGGCATCACCAGGAAGGTGAAGATCTGAGTGTTGCCGCCGATGAGAAACTGACCCGGTCGCCGATTCAAATCTGACCCACCGGCTATGCTGGGCCTTCGCGAGAGGAGCGGAGGGCCCGGATGATTGGAGGTGAGATGTCGATGGAGATCCGGGTGTTGGCCAAACATGGCAAAGGCGTGCGCGAGATTGCCCGCGAGCTGGGACTGTCGCGTAACACAGTGCGGCGCTATCTGCGCGAGCCGGAGGCGGCTCGGTATCGCTCTCGCCCCGCCCGGCCGGCCAAACTGGATCCCTACAAGCTCTACATTCAACAGCGCCTGGCCGCGGCTGCACCGGATCTCATTCCCGCCACCGTGTTGCTGGCCGAGTGCCGGGAGCGCGGCTATGCCGGCAGCTACACCATGCTCAAAGCCTTTGTGGCCTCGCTCAGGCCAGTGGCGGCGCCAGAGCCGGTGGTCCGGTTCGAGACCGCACCCGGCGAGCAGATGCAGGTGGACTGGGCCACCATCCGGCGCGGCTCCAACCGCCTGTCTGTGTTCGTGGCGACACTGGGCTGGTCGCGCAACACCTATGCTGAGTTCGTCTCGGACGAGCGCCTCGAGACCCTGATCGCCTGCCACGAGCACGCCTTTCTGGCCTTTGGCGGCGTGCCGCACGAGGTGCTCTACGACAACATGAAGACAGTTGTGGTCGAGCGTGATGCCTATGGCGGCGGCCGGCATCGCTTCCATCCGGGCTTTGCCGATTTTGCCGGTCACTGTGGCTTTCGCCCACGGCTCTGCCGTCCCTACCGGGCTCAGACCAAAGGCAAGGTCGAGCGCTTCATCCGCTATCTGCGCGCCAGCTTCTGGGTGCCGTTGACCAGCCAGTACGCACAGGAAGGTCTGGTCGTGGACCGCGAGACCGCCAACGTCGCCGTGCACCGCTGGTTGCGGGAGGTGGCCAATGCGCGTGTGCACGCCACGACGGCGGCGGTTCCGTCCGAGCGGCTAGAGAGCGAACGAGCCTCGCTCCAGCCGGTCCCTCGTCCCTATACCGGTCAAAGCAAGCGGCAGCTTGAGCCTCTGTCCTCCCGGCGACCGATCCTGGGCCTGCGGCATCCGCTTGCGCTGTATGATGCCCTTGCGGGAGCAGTCTCATGACCGATCTCCAGCATGCCCGCATCGCCGATCTGTGTGCCGAGTTGCGGCTGAGCGCGATGGCCGACCTGTATGGCCCGGCCGCGCAGGCGGCGGCTTCGCGTGAGGCCTCATACAGTGACTTCCTCGAAGAGATTCTGCGGGCGGAGCGGGATGCCCGTCGCCAACGGGCGCGTGATCTGTTTGCGCGCACCGCTGGCTTTCCGGCGATCAAGACCCTTGACAGCTATGACTTCGGCTTTGCCACCGGTGCGCCGCGCCAGCAGATCCAGGAGCTGGCCAGCCTCGCCTTTGTCGAGCGGGCCGAGAACGTGGTGTTGCTGGGCCCGTCCGGAGTGGGCAAGACCCATCTGGCGATTGCCTTTGGCTATCTGGCGACCCAGCGGGGCTGGAAGGTGCGCTTTATCTCCGCGGCTGATCTGGTTCTGCTGCTGGAGAGCGCCCAGCGTCAGGGACGGTGGAAGGAGGTCCTGCACCGGGCGGTCAACGTCTATAGGCTGCTGATCATCGATGAGATTGGCTACCTGCCGATGAGCCGCGAGCAGGCGAACCTGTTCTTCCAGGTGGTGGCCAAACGCTACGAGAAGGGCGCGATGATCCTGACGTCCAACCTGACCTTTGGCAGTTGGGACCAGGTCTTTGCCGAGGAGGCGGTGCTGACGGCCGCCATGCTCGACCGCCTGCTGCACCACGCGACGGTGGTGCAGATCAGTGGCGAGAGCTACCGGCTCAAAGACAAGCGTCGCGCCGGCATGGTGGCGAAGCCAAAGGAACGGTTGGGATAAGAACTGGGTGGGTCAGATTTGAATCGGCGCCCTCGCTCGAAGCGGGTCAGAATTCAACCGGCGTTGACACGTGAGGCGATCAATCCCGGGCAACTCTCCGGCTCGGCCGCGACGGCCGGTAAGGACAGGCACAAGCCCACGAACGCAGCCGCACAAAGGCTTTGTGCTATCGTCGTCATGCGCGCTCCCTGTCGAGGCCTGACGGGCTCACGTCCTTTTCCCTCCTGGAACAGGATCATGGGCCGATGGCCCCTTCGGGAGGGCCACGGACGGCCGGAGCTCAGAGAACCAGTCAGCCATCTTTCCCGGTTCAGCGGGCCGCTTGGTCCGCGCGCTCGCCAGTCGTTGCTCCTCACGTTTCTGTTGCTGGTCGATCCATTCATTCACCGCATTGGCAACTCGCCCGAAGTAGGCCGCAGGGGCACCCGCGCCGGCCAGAGCGGGGCCGGTCTCGCCGTGCCGCCGGCCCATCCAGATCCCGAGCACCCGCTGCTCGCTCCAGCCGATAAACCAGGCATCGGTGTTCCCGGTAGACGTCCCGGTCTTGCCGTAGGTTGTCCAGTCTCTTAACCGTGCCGCGCGGCCGGTTCCGTTCTGAACCACCTCGCGAAGAACCTCCTGTGTCGGCTCGACACACTCCTCCGGGATGACCCTCTTGCGCATGGTCGTCAGAAAGTCAGCCCTGACCTGGCCTCGCCCATCGACCACCGCGAGCACTCCCGACGGGGTGACCTGGTAGCCGCCATTGGCCACCGACGCGTAGGCTGCCGTCATGGTCATGACATTGCTCGAGTAAGAGCCGAGGATGAAGCTTGGATCATCCGTCGGCCCAGGATCGATGCCGATGCGTCGGCTGACGTCCGCGAGGGTGTCGGCTCCGATCTCTCGCGCCAACCGCACCGCCGCGGCATTGCGTGACGCGGCCATCGCCTCCTTCAGCGTCGTCCAGCCGCGGTAGCCCAGTGCGCCGTTCGAAGGCCAGTTGCCTGTGACCGGCTGATCGAGGATACGACTTTCAGGGAGCTTGCCGGCCTCGCAGGCGGCAATCAGCAGCGGCAGCTTCGCCGTCGAACCGGTCTGCACACGAGCCTTCACGGCATTGTTGAATTGTCGCTGAGCCCAATTGATGGAACCGACCATCGCCTGGACACGTCCGTTCGGCGCCATCATCACCGCACCGGCGTCATAGGCGGGCGGGACAGCCCCGTCCTTGACGAGCCTGCTGAGCTGCTGCTCCGCCATGTTCTGGATGCGCGGGTTCAAGGTGACGAAGAACCGGACCGTCTCGCCCGGCTGCACGTACTTGTCCCCCCAGGTCTCCACCACCCATTCGGTGAAGGCCTGCGGCTGGATCTTGAACTCCGGCAGCAGGCCAGGGCGGATCCCTGCTCTTTCAGCCTGACGGCGCTCCTTGTCGCTGATCAGGCCCTGCTCGCTCATGAGCTTCAGGACAAGAAGCGCGCGCTCATGTGCCCGCTCCCGGGTCTGTTCACGGATCGGATTGAGCCGGGCGGGCGCCTGGACCATGCCGGCCAGCAGCGCGGCCTCGTACAGCGTCAGGTCCCTGGGCTCCTTGCGGAAGTAGTGCCGGCTCGCCCGGTACAGCCCGACAATGTCACGGCCGCCGAACTCGATCTGGTTGAGGTAGGCCGCCAGGAGTTCCTCCTTGCCGACGGCCTCATCGAAGAGGCCGGCGTACCAGACCTCCGCGCCTTTGCGCTCCAGTCGCGTGATCACGTCGCTGGCGCGGAGATCGTGAAACACCAGGTTCTTGAGCAGCTGCATCGGGATCGTGCTGCCACCCCGGCTGAGACCTCCTTTGAGTACCGACAGCAGCGAGATCACATCCACGCCGCCGTGCTCGAAGTAGCGCTTGTCCTCGACTGCCACGATGGCCTTCTTCATCACCTCGGGGATCTCGGACGGAGCGAGAACCACCGGGCAGCGGCAATAGGCATCCCACCCCGCCTTGGTGCGGGTGACCATCACCTGTGGGGAGGAAACGAGGAGGCGGAGCGATCGCGGCTGGAGGTCCCAGAAGTGAACCGGGTCTGCGGCTTGTGCGGTCGGTGCGTGGGAGAGGAGAGCAAGCGAAAGAGCAGTGGCTACAGCCAGAGCGCGGGTCATTGGAGGCCCTATGGGGCGCCGACCGATTCGGCGCCAGGACCTTCAACAAACATGAGGATTATGGCTGAAACTGGTATGCTGTTACGGTCAAGCTTCTGGGCTGCACCCGCTGGGTTGCAGCTTCGTCAGGGCAGCTGAGATCTCAAGCCTGGTGGTGACCACTGCCATCATCGACGGTTCCGCCTTGGCAGGAAGGCTTCGTAAGCCGCATGGGTTGCTTCACGATCTGTTGCAGGCGAGCCAAGGCATCAGACACCTCGATCCGATTTGACACGTCTCTGGCCGAGAACTCATGGCGGCACAACCGGCAGGTGAGATCGGCTCCAAACCGAAGCTTCCGCAGCCGAACCTTGAACATCTGCTGGCAGCGAGGACAGGCTAGGTTGATTCGCGTGCTCCCAAGATCCTCGAACAAGCTGCCTTCTCCGGTTAAGGTTCGATGGAGAGCCCTGAACCATGGCAGTAAGGCGACAAAGAGGCGTCACCTGTGTGGTCGGATTGCCTCAGACGATGCCCCGGGCTCTGGGGCGGGGCGGCCGGTAAGTTCGTGCGGCAGCTTGGATGAATTCGCGGGTGGGGGCGCAACCATTGCATGCACTCGCATCGTCGGCGCAACGATCAGGCTTGCTGCTCATCCTGGCAGGTCCCGCAGAAGGGTATGCTCCGTGAAACCTCTATCCCTCGGATTTACAGGCACTCCCTTGAGGCCCACATTTCTGACGAGGGAGATGCAATGGCTGACAAGAAGGATCTCACACGACCACCCATCCCGGGCGCCAGTCCGCCTTCGGCGATCGATTCCTTCGTGAGAGAAGCCAAGCGTCTTGGGCGACTAACCGGCAATGCGCCCCGGGCGCGGCTTGTGTTCGCTCTCGACGCCACGATGAGCCGGCAGCCGACCTGGGATCTCGCCTGCCGCGTCCAGGGTGAGATGTTTGCCGCAACCAGTGAGGCCGGTGGTCTCTCGGTGCAGCTGGTCTACTTCCGAGGCTTCGGTGAGTGCCGCGCGTCCCGCTGGGTCGCCGACCCGCGGGCTCTTACCGATCTTATGACCAAGATCAGCTGCCGGGGTGGTCAGACCCAGATTGGGCGGGTCCTCCGCCACGTCCGAACAGAGACCGGTCAGACCCCGGTGAAGGTACTGGTCTACGTTGGCGATGCCATGGAGGAGCCGATCGACGATCTCTGTGCCGTGGCGGGGGAGCTCGGTCTCCTTGGGGTCAAGGCCTTCATGTTCCACGAGGGGCACGATCCTGATGCGGCCCGCGCCTTTCAGGAAATCGCCCGCCTGAGCGGCGGAGCCTATGCCCGGTTCGATGCCGGAGCGCCTCAGGCCCTGTCCGAGCTCCTGCGGGCCGCAGCCGCCTATGCGACCCGGGGTGTCGCGGGGCTTGCCCGGTTGACGGCCGACAGCGTGCAAGCCCAGAGCCTGCTCATGGCGATCACCGAGCGCAAGCCGTGATGCTGCTGTACGGCATTGCGACCGTTGCGGTTCTGTGGTGGTTCCTGAGCAACTTCGCGCATGCGAACCCTGCTACTCTGGCGAGGCTTTTCAAAGTCACCGGCGGAGTTGTGACGTTGGGCCTTGCGGGCCTGCTTGCCCTGCGAGGGCGGATCGACATGGCCTTCCTGGTCGGAAGCTTCGGAGCCTGGCTCCTCGGATGGAACCGCCTTGCCTTCCCCAATCTGGGTCAGCGGGCCCAGCGAGCCTCCGGCCGCACGTCACGCGTTCGTTCGCAACTGATCGAAATGACGCTGGATCACGATACGGGCGAGATGGAGGGCTCCGTGCTCGCTGGTTCCTTTGAAGGACAGCAACTCGGGTCGCTGGATGAGGCTCGCCTGCGGGATCTGCTGGCCGAGTGTCGTGTGAGTGATCGTGATGGTGTTCGCCTTCTCGAGGCCTATCTCGACCGCCGGTTTCCTCATTGGCGGGAACACGCTCAGACCGGGGAGGCGCCGCAGGCCGACACTCCCTCCCCTTCGGGCGCGATGACCCCAGAGGAAGCGTACCGGATCCTGGATCTCCATCCAGGGGCCAGCCCCGATGAGATCCGGCGGGCCCATCGGACTCTGATGAAGAAGCTCCACCCGGACCAAGGTGGTTCGACCTATCTCGCGGCTCGCGTCAACCAGGCCAAGGACGTTCTGTTGGACCGAGGCCACAGGTAGTCGTGGAGGCGCGTTCTTGCTGAGTCCTTCGTTCCGTTTGTTTAGGCGCAATGTTTGTTCCGGTGCCAATTCGCTGGCTCTCCGACAACTACGCTTCATCTCGATAGCTAAACTATTGATTTAGCTAAGTGCCGTGGCAATAGAAGAACCTAAATAGGGGAGCATGAGGAAGTCTGGGGCAACGATGCCGCCCGTAGGGTTGGTCTCCCTTAATCCCGCCTTTGATTGAGGATGGTGACAGTCTTCCGGACCGATGGTCAGTGCCTGCCCCATAGAGCCTGATGCTCCCCGGGATTACGCCGCCAACCACGATTATGATGCCCTCGCGGCCATGCTTGGCGAGTTCGGCTTTTAGCTCCGGTGCAAGCGTCAGGTGCCCCAGCGTACGACATGCCGATAATGGGTACGTCGTTCTTGATGGCCTGACGCGCGGCTTCCGCAGAGGGCGCGAAAGGTGAACCGATACCCACCTTGAGACCGAGATCGGTGAGAGCCGAGGCGATCACCTTCTGCCGCGGCCGTGCCCGTCCCGGCCTATCTTGGCGACGAGAATGCTTGGGCGGGAGACTTCTGGTGCTCATGAATTAGGAGTTGCAAGCCTGCCGGCAAAGGCAAATGATTGGCCTTAAGGCATAAGTTCGACCGTGAGGCTGGCTATGGCTGGACTGGGTGAACGGGCTTCCTATCAACAGCGTGCGATGGGCACACTGCTGGTTGTAACAGTGCTCTTGGGCGTTCTGGGCCTGCCTGTCGCCGTCTGGCTCGACCTGCGGCTCCTCTCGGAGCGCGTCCTGCGGATGCAGGCGAGCGAAGCCAGCCGCATCATCGACGCTATGCGTAACTTCTACGGCAGCGATGTTTTCGGACGTGTTCTCCAGTCACCTGAGCCGGTGCGCGTTCTCCAGTCGCCTGAGCCGGTGATGGTCACTCACAAGTACCGGGATATAGCCGGAGCCATTCCGATCCCGGCCACTCTCTCCATTGAGTTCGGGAAGCGCATTAGCGCTCAGGACGGCTCGGTGAAATACCGCTTCGTCTCCGATATGCCATTCAAGGGTCGGGAGCCTCATCAGCTGGACGGCTTCGAGAAGGAAGCCTTGGCCCGGCTGCGGGCCAATCCTGAACAGCCTGTCGTGGAAGTTTCAGGTTCCCTCTTCGACAAGAATGTCCGGACGGCCGCGCCGGTCGTGATGGGGCCAGGCTGTGTGAGCTGCCACAATGCGCATCCAGACAGCCCGAAGACGGATTGGAAGGTCGGCGATGTACGCGGAATCCAGGAAATCTCGGTCAGGCAGCCGATCTTCGCGAACATTTTCTCGTTCAAATATACTTTGAGCTATCTCTTGCTGGCTTCGCTCGCCGGCTTTGCATGCATTCTCCTGCAGCGCCGGCAGGCCAAGCTGATCCGCGGCATGAACCAGCAGTTGACCGAGGCGAATGATTTCCTCGCCGGGATCTCGCTGAAGCTTGCAAAGTATCTGTCCCCTCAGATCTACAACAGCATCTTCAGCGGGCAGAAAGATGTGGCGATCGCCACGGAGCGCAAAAAGCTCACGATCTTCTTTTCCGATATCAAGGACTTCACCACCATCTCGGAACGGCTGCAGCCGGAGGATCTGACGCAGCTCTTGAACGAATATTTCACCGAGATGTCAGCCATTGCCCTCCGCCATGGGGCGACTATCGACAAGTTCGTTGGTGATGCAATCCTGATTTTCTTCGGCGATCCTGAAACGAAAGGCGTCGACGAGGATGCGAGAGCCTGCCTGCGCATGGCTGTCGACATGCAGCAGGACATGGAACACCTGAACGCCCGCTGGCGCAAACGGGGGATCGACCTGCCCATGCGCGTGCGCATGGGCATCAATACGGGCTTTTGCAACGTGGGTAATTTCGGCAGCGAGGACCGGATGGCCTACACGATCATCGGAGCAGAAGCGAACATTGCGGCCCGCCTGCAGGCGATCGCGGAGCCCGGCGGTATCTGTCTGAGCTATGAAACGTACGCCCTCGTGCGCGATATGGTGCGGGCGAGGCCTCTGGAACCCATCGTCATGAAAGGCATCAAGCGCGAGATCGTGCCTTATGCGGTCGAAGGGCTTTTGGGAGACCTTGCGCAAAGGTCTCAGGTCATCGTCGAGCATGTGATGGGACTCGACCTCTTCCTTGATCTTGATGCGATCAAGCAAAGTGAGATTGACCAAGCCAGACGTCGCCTGTCCGAAGCTCTAGCGGCTTTGGAGATGTCTCATGCGACAACCAGGGCGAGCTGAACTCCGCCGGCATGAGGCACGCGTCGTCTACAATTTGGCGGTTCGTCGCGACCCAGCGGCTCGATCAGGGGGCTGGAACAAGATCTGCTGATCTTGCGCTGACCCCATAAATGGGGAACGAAGGGCGCCACGCCTGATCCGTCCCGGCTGTTCAGCCAGCCCCTGGCTCGTCAGGGCGATGCCAACTGTCCGCCCGGTGCTGCTGCAGCCATTCCACCAGGAGCACATAACCGACGGACAGGAGCACGGGACCGACAAACAGGCCGAGAAGTCCATCGACAATCACGCCGCCGATGACCCCCATCAGAACAATCGGCATAGGCACGTCCAGCCCACTTCCGAGCATCAGGGGTCGCAGAACGTTATCGCTCAGTCCGACGATAACATTCCAGACCAGAAAGATGATGGCCGCCTGTGTGGCTTGGGTCGCGAGGACGTAGACGACGACGGGGAGCGACAGCAAAATCAAAGGGAACTGCATGATCCCCAGCAAGAGCGCAACGAGCGTTAAAGGACCGGCGGCCTGAAGCCCGATGACGAAGAAGCCGACACCGAGGAGCAGCGCCTGGATCAGCGCCACGCCAACCACGCCGAGCCCGACCCCGCGGATCGTGGCTACCGTCAACGTGACCAGTTGCACCGCGCGCGCCGTGCTGCCGGTGACACGGGCCAGCAGGCGCCGGGTGAATTCGGCCGTCCCCTTGCCATAGGCGATGAGCACTGCGGCGATCGCAAAGGAAAGAACGAACGATAGTTCGCCAATGGCCAGACCGCCCGCGAACGAGGCCATCCACGCCAGAGGCCCACTCAGCAAGTGGCCGTATTGTTTGAGTGCTGCGGGCAGGTTAGTGGCAACGAGGGTCCAGATCTCCGTCAGCTTTTTGCCAACCAGCGGGGTCCCATCGAGCCACAGCGGTGGCTGTGGCACCGTCACGTCGTGGCTCTGCAAGCTCGGGATCAGCGAATACAGTGATGTTGCGAGCGACGTCACCACGATGACCATCGGCCCCAGCATCACCGCAACACCAATCAGCCCGATCAGCAGCGCTGACCAGCGCTCTCCCAGAAAGCCGGCCAGGCGGAGATGCAGAGGATACAGCATCACGGCCAGGATCGCAGACCACATTAAAATGAAAGTAAACGGCAGCACGATCCGGGCGCAGGCATAAACCAGCAGAGCTACCAACCCGATCCGAAGCGTGGTGTCGAACATGGTCGAGGGCTCAGGCTCGGTGCCAAGGTTCGGCGTGTTCTGGTCCATCGATTTGTCCCCTTGCACCTCCCGGTCCGGTCTCGCGCATCCACGAAAGCGTTCGGCACTGCGCGCATGGCAGGCCCGATCCGCTCATGAGCCCGTTTTCTAACAAGAGGAGAAGCTCAACGCTGCCGGATACGTCAGTCCAACGGTTCAGCGCCGCCCCACCCGATTGACGGGGCCGCCACGGTTCATGGGTGTTCCAGGCCGCACTCCGACCCCTGGAGCCCCGACGCCCGGGGTCGCCACGGCACGCGCAACCGGCCGGGGCCGTAACACGACGCCAGGTCGTACGACGCAGCCGACCGGATAATTGATGTACTGGCAGTAAACCACTGCATGGGCCTCTTCGCTGCTTGCGACCAGGAATCCGGCCATCAGTGCTGATAATGCGATCGGAAGAAGCTTCATCTCCACCTCCCTCCATCCAGCCTTCGCCCAATCACGACGAAACCGAAACTCGTGTCCCTGACGACTTCAAGCCAACGTCTGCCCATGTCGGCTCGCGGTGCAGGTGCTTTCGGCCAATCTGCCTCACACGCGCAGCCACAGCAATTGCCGATGCCATCTGCCACGCGAACCATAATCGCTGAGGCTCGCGATCTGCTGCTTGTTACCAAATGGCACGCCGTGCCGAGCCACACCCATGGCCGGCAAGTGAACGTCGCTAGGAGAACCGCTCCTCTGCATACTCTAAGTAACTCTAGCCGTTTCATAGCGGGATGCTTGATCGATCTGGACAAGACATTGACAGTTTGGGTCAGCGGAAGGTTCCACTACCAAGCTGCTGGGTTCGAGATCGACAATCCACGCAACGCGGTCGCACCGCCGTCAGCGCGGGCCGATCTCAAGTTGCTTTGTCACCACAAGCTACCGACATGCGAGCGATGAACGTTCGGATTGGGGTGATTGCGGGAGGTACTGGCCCGGGCCAAACTGCTATGGCTCGGGTGGCTTTCGATCCGCGCCAGCCCCATCTTCCTCATAGCCGTGATCGTCTGGCTCCTGTTGCCGGGAGGCAGCCATGTTTTACCGCGAGATCTTCTTTGACGCTGTGCGCTCCGATCCCTTCGGCGGATGCCTAACACAGGATCAGGTCGATGGGATGAGCTTCATCCTCGATGCATGGGAGACAGCGCCACCCTCCGATGACCTGCGATGGCTCGCTTATGCGCTCGCCACAACCTATCACGAGACAGCGGCCACCATGCTGCCGATCTCAGAATACGGCTATGGTGCCGGCAGGCCCTACGGAGTGCCGGATCCTGAGACCGGACAGACCTATTATGGCCGAGGTTTCGTGCAACTCACCTGGCGGGACAATTACGCCAGGGCCGATCACGAACTCGAATTATGCGCCCAGGACTCCTTGGAATGGCATGCCGATCATGCGCTGAAGCCGCCGGTCGCTGCTGCGGTCATGTTCAAGGGCATGTCCGAAGGCTGGTTCTGCGGGTGCGCGCTTGCCGACTACTTCAACCCTCACGAGGATGATCCCTACAACGCGCGGGATATCATCAACGGCGACAAGTCGGTGGTGCCCTCTTGGTCAGGTGGGATGTCGATCGGCAACCTGATCAAAGGTTATCACGAGGCATTCTTGGCCGCCGTTGAAGCCGCGTGGCAGGAGGATCGCCTGCCTCAGGTGGAGGTGGAAACCGTACTGACCATCACCCTGCGGCTATCTGCGGCTGGTCCAGTGAAGGTGGTTTCGGTTGAAGCACATACGGATGCGTCGGGATAGAGATAGGCTTGAGGTCGATCTCAGAGATCATCCTGGTCCTTGCGCCAGGTAAACCCTCGTCGCTGTGAGACTGATCCGATTGGGTCAAACAAGGAAAATCTCTGGCCTTTAAGATCTCCCAGGGTTCCCGCCGTGAGCGGATGTTTGGCCAGCTTCCGGGATGTGTTATAAGCAGTCGCAGTTCGGCAGCGAGACGCCATGCCATTCACCACACCTCCCGGCTTGTGATATCCTCCCGATCGCCGGCGAGGTGCATCAGCTTGAGGACGGAAGACATCAAAGCCGACCTTCTCCGCAAAGCGGGTGGCACTCTCGCTGCGCCCGAGGCAGCCCGCATGCTCGGGACCGATGTCGTCACGCTGCAGGAGCTGGCCGCCGAGGGTGCGATCATTGCCCTGCCTCTACCGGGCGGCACCGCCTATCCGGCGTGCCAGCTCGAGATCGGCGGCATGGTGGCAGGCCTGTCAGAGGCGCTCCGCTCGATGCCGATCCGCTCGCCTTGGATGCGTCTTGAATGGCTGCTCACCGGGCATCCTGCTCTTGATGGTGCGTCGCCAATCGAGGCCTTGCGGCGGGGCGACGTCACCGAAGTGATGCAACTCGCCCGCTTGCATGGAGCAGAATGAGTGGCCTCCCATGGCAGCACCAGCCACCGCGGCACGGCACAGGAGGATGGCAATACAGATCGTGAGTCAGACGCTCTTTCGTCGCCCTCAGGAACAATATCACCTTGACCGAAACAGCGGTCTCACAAGAACCTACTGACTGGCCTGTTCGTCTGAAACATACCAGTCCCAGGCTGCGGAACGGGATTAGCTCCTGCTTCCAATCAGCGTAAGATGGCAGGTCTCGTTCGGATCAACTCAATCGAGGACCTGCCGACATGAAGCCGATGACGGAAGTGCACCTCGCCATCCTGCGCCGGCACATGGTGGAGGTAATCGCTCTTCGGGCTGACCTCATGAGCGAGGAGATCGGCAAGGCCACCCTTGGCGAGCGGGTTCTCGACGCCATGCGGCGGGTGCGGCGCCACCTCTTCGTGCCGCCAGAGCTGGCGGCCGTCGCCTACCAGGACACCCCTCTGCCGATCGGCTTTGACAAAACTGTGTCTCAGCCCTTCATCTGCGCCCTCATGACCGACCTGCTCGATCCACAGCCGCATGAGGCCGTGCTCGAGGTCGGCACCGGCTTAGGCTATCAGGCTGCCGTTCTGGCCGAACTCGCTCGCCAGGTCTGGACCGTCGAGATGGTTGAGGAGTTCGCCAGCCATGCCGAGGCACGCCTGTCGCAACTTGGCCGCGATAACGTTGCCGTCCGGGTGGGCGACGGCACTCGTGGCTGGCTCGAGCACGCCCCTTTCGACAAGATCCTGGTCACTGCCGCGGCCGAAGTCGCTCCGACGGCCTTACTGGAGCAACTCGCCCCAGGCGGCCGTATGGTCCTGCCCCTTGGCCCAGAGGAGATCCAACACCTTACCGTCATCGACAAAGCAGACGACGGACAGATCAGGGCGCGAGCGGTGATTCCGGTGCGGTTCGGCATCTTGGAAACAGTGATCTGAGAAAGCATCGTGGGCCGGCCGGAGCTCTGATCCGCGAGTAGACGGCCGTGTCGATTCCGAATTCGGGCAGCGCAGGGCGATTGCGTCGGGACAGACGGGCGTAAATGGGCACACGTAGATCAGATTGTCATCGGCCGCTGCCCGGGTTACCACGAAACATTCCTTCAAGCCCCCGCCCCGCATGCCCCTGAAGCGTGGAAGAGCCGCAAATGGGCAATGCCATAGGGCCGGACGCCTGTGAACAAGCGATACCACGACCAGAAATTATCGTACGGCCAACCCAGCCGCTCCATCACCGGGTAGGTGCCAATCACATCCCAGCGCGGCTCCCCGAGCGACAGCTCCTCCGGACATGTTAACCCCCATTTGAACTCAGCACCGAGCTGGCGCAGCGACGCGCTCAGCCACGCGTGCCCGACCATCTGGGCACAGTAGTAGTCGTAGGCCAACTCGGCTGGGCCACCCCGTTGCACCTCGGCGAGGTCTCGCGCCAATCGAAAAACCTGCGCAGGCTCGAGATACATCAAGAGACCTTC
>NZ_JAMXFI010000172.1:0-17203 GCF_025460875.1 Microvirga yunnanensis | reverse complement strand
TTGGTCGTGAAGAAGCCTGTTCCTTACCCGGTCGGCCGCGACGGCCAGACGGTGCGATCCGTACGGATCGCACCGTCACCTCTCATTCTGATCGCCGCTCAACTTCCACCCTGATCGCCGCGCCTTAGCTGCTCAAGATCGACCACCGGACCAAACATCTGAGACCGCGTGAAGGCAAGGGTCTTTAGGTTGATCACCATGAAGTAAAACTTTTCGACGCATTGGATCAAATGTGGCTGGGAGCGCCAAGGCACGGAGCACGAGTATTGTTCCTCTTTGGTGTCAATCTTCACGTCGAGCGTGCTCTCTTTCAGCGCCATAGTGAACTTCTTCTCGCGGAAGGTTGCCTGTCGGTAGGTGCCTTCTTTGTCGTTGAAGCCGGTGGCACCTTGCTCAATGCAAGCAAAGACCTGCTTCTCCTGCGTTTGAGCCATGGCCGGACTTCCCATGGCCAAAACCAGACCCACCATTGCGGTTACCTTTTTCATCTCATCCCCCAAAGCCTTGCGGAACTTCCGATGTTGTCGGGAACTGATCCAGGCAAACCATCGCCCAGCCCGCAGGCGCAACGTCCCGCGCAACACTGACCACATCAGCCTTCGGCTTATTCTTCGGGAATGATGGGTTGTGTAAGATGTCACGTTATATTTACCTATAGTATTTCGTGACATGCCCCACTTTCATTACTGCCATACTCTATGTATGGCTGATGAGCGTGTCACGTAATTGCTGCTCATTGATAAATAAAGTGACAACAGAAGCACCGGTTTATTACTATGGCTTCATTCTTTAATGAGTCCCTTTGTATGTCTTTTCTTTCTAATGTATCTACTATCGCTATCAACTACATCAACGGAATCTGCGGCGCTGGCAAGACCTACGCGATTGCTGCGTGGGCTGACCGCGCTGCCAAGATGGGCCTTAAGATCATCCTGATCCAACCGACCACGCAGTTGGTGCAGGAGACTATCCGCACGACCTTTCCGGCCATGGGTGTGGCCATGGCGAATGTGACTGCGATCACGTCGGCATCACATCCCTATCAGGTGATCAAGACTATCACGAACCATCTGGAAACCGCCGACCCGGCGAAGGGTGAAATCCTTGTCATTACGCATTCCGCCTTCTTCGCCCTTCCGACCTACCTGTTCTACGGCAAGAACTGGATGCTGGTGGTGGACGAGATTCCCCCGGTGGAGCGCAGCTTTGGTCTGAACATTCCCGATACCCACGAACTGCTGACCCGTCATCTCGAAATCACCGACGACACGCATCCAGAGTATTGGTCGATTGCGGCGAAGGATGTCTCGGCCATCCGCAAGATTGCTTTCAACAAGCGCGGTGATGAAGTCTATGAGAAGTTTAGGGAGTTCGCAGACAGCGTGGTTTCCCCGCACTGGTCCGTGTACGTGAATGCGCAGAATTACGAACGTCTGACTACCGAGACCGACGTGAAGGGTGTGGCCCGAAAGCTTGTTGGTCACGCCTTTATGGCCCCATCCGTCTTCGCGCCATTCAAGGCCGTCTACATTGCCGGTGCCTGCTTTGAGGAAAGCCTTCTCTTTATCCTCTGGTCGAATCTGACCACCCCAAACCTTCATGTCGGGTTCAAGGACGTGTCGAACAGCTTCGACTTGTATCGCCGCAGTCATGACAACGGCGACTTGCTCGACATCTACTACGGGGTCGATCAGCCGTGGTCCAAGAGTGTCCGTGACAAGGTAGTAGAATGCGTGGACGGCACCACTGGTTCTGTCCTCGATGCCATTACGGAAAAGGCCAAGGAGATGGTAGGCTCGAAGCTAATCGCGGAGTTTAAGAACACGGACATCAAGAAGCCGTTCTTCGAGAACTGCGAACGTCTGCCCAATATGGCCCATGGCCTGAACGTCTATCAGCACATCGACCACGCCTTCCTGATGTCGGCGCTGAACCCTCCAACGCCCCACTTCGCGTTCCTGAAGCGCTATGCTGATGTTGAACCGGAAGTCGTACAAACCGCCATGTTCCGGCAGGCCATGTATCAGGCCGCAAACCGGACCAGCATCCGCGACCCAAAGAACCTGAACCCAAAGATGTGGTTCGTCCCTGACAGCCAGACAGCCTATTGGTTGCAGTCCATGTATCCAGGTTCCCGTGTCCACGGCCTGGACCTGTTCAAGGGGCCGCTGTCGAAGACCAATGGCAAGGCCGGTCGTCCGAAGGTTCACCCAAATGCGACCGCGCGTAAGCAGGCACAACGTGCCCGCGAGAAGCACATCAAGGATACCATTTTTGAACGTTTGACCCGGCTCGATGTCGTGAACGGTTTGGAGTACCGCAACAAGAATCGGACCCATATCAGGACCGACGAGATCATCGCCTGCATGACGGAACCGAAAAACATCGGCCTGACCACGCTGGACCGCACCGCTTTCCAAGGCACGTTCTTCGCTAACAAATTCTCGAAAGAGGGTGTTCCATTCGAGGGTTCGTTCGACGATCTCGTGGCCCTGTACCGGGACTTCTCGGAGCAGGAGTCTGAGAGCAAGGAAGGGCTGTCGGCTTACTCCCCGTCGATGTACGTGGCGAACAATGGGGCCGAGACGAGCCGTGGCTACCACAATATCGCCTACGTCCGTAACATTATCCTCGACTTCGATGGTGGCGATCTGACCCCGGAAGCCTTCTCGGCCCTGTTTCCGAGTTGGCGGATGGTGTTCCATTCCTCGTGGAGCCACACCGAAGACAAGCCAAAATGGCGCGTCATCATCCCGACCGAACATCTGATCGACATCGAGAACTACAAGGTCATCACGGGCTATATCATGGAGCGCTTGAGCATGGCCGGATGGTGGACGGAGAAGGAACTGCACGATAAGCCGTCCCGTCAGGACCCTACGAAGTTCTCCGGAATCCACGGGTTCGACGTGACCAAGCTGAACCCGGCCTGCGTCCTCTTCGTTCCCGCCAAACGTCCTGACAGCTTCTTCTTTGAGGCTCCCGGCAAGGCGCTGAACTTGTACGAGCTTCTTGAAGACATCCCGGTTCCGGCCCTCGTGCAGCAGCCGGTCGCCGCGCAGATCGTCCAGCCGAAGGCCGTCGTCGTAAACCCGAACGCGGCTCCGGCCCTGAAGAAGATCCAGGAAGCCCTTGCCGCCGAGTACCAGAAAGGTGCTGCTGCTCGTCAGTGCGAGAGGGTTCAGAAGGCCCTTGATGGGTGGGCAGCGGTCGCCATGATGCCTCATGTCGGCAACAGCGAGTTCTTCAACCTTGGTGCCCGTCTGAGGGCCGCTGGCTTGTCAGAGACGGAGATCGAGCAGCATCTTCTCGCTGAAGCGTCGAAAGCCCGTCATCCACGTGAATGTCGCGCAGAGATCAAAAAGATTCTGCATAGCCTGCGGAAGCCCGCGTGAGGTCCAGGAATTCGTTTTCGAGAAATGCACGATCCCGTACATTCCGGCTGACCGCGATTGAGGTCCGACAGGGTTAGGGGCTGATCGTTCGTGGGTGATTTAGGCTCTGAGATTCGCAGGCCACACAGTGCATTCAAATAGTTCGAAAGGGTTGAACCAGGGCATGTTCAGAAAACGGTTCCAGAAGGACGGTTCCGCAGCGACATCGAAGATACCCTTGGTTCAAACAATTTTGATCTCCCAACAACCTTATGATATAAAGTATCAGTATTCCACTATGAGCTTTTTATCTTATGACTTCCATTGAGAAACCGACCCTTCCGAAGAAGCGCGTCGGAGTTGTATACCGCATCGTTCCAGGTTTCCCACGAGGCGACTTAGAGATGTGGCCGCTGTGCGATCAACCAGTCAAGAATGTCGCAAAGATCCAGTACGGCAGCCACTGGTACAAATTATTTTGGAACCGTTCTCACTCAACGGTTTTCGGGCGTCTCTTAGATTATAAATTCAATGAGGTCGCAACAGAATTGCTGCGCCAGCCTTCGACGATCTTATTGAAGGGATCACTCCAAACGAACTTGGAAATCTATGGAAGTGCCTTCATGTTGGTGCAAACCAAGCTTCTACCGTACGTCAAAATAGATAGAACCGTCAGTGCTCTTGACGCGATAGAGAGGGCTGAGGCCCTGATCAAAGGTGAGTGGTGGCTGACATCGGACAAGAACGATTTCATTCTTGTTTTCGAAAACGAGAACGATCTCGTTGGAGCAAAGATCGCTGCAAGCTGAGCCAAGAAGTGTCTGACACCCGAGCGCAGCCGACTTCGGGTTGGAGATCTTAGGTCCATCGCCGAACTGAACATAGGCAAAGACTGTCAGCTACTGCCTGTGGCCGACTGCCAAGATTGGTAACCGGGCTCCAACTTCCATTGAGAAAACTGGTATAATGACGAACCACATCTCCTCATCGAGCGAGGTTGGCCATGGCTTCCGTCTACAGCGCCAACAATCCGGCTGGTTATGAACAACTCATGGGGCGGTGGAGCCGACGCTTAGCCCCGCTATTTATCGATTTCGCCGCCGTCCGCGACGGAACAAGCATTCTGGACGTTGGCTGCGGCACCGGGAGCCTGACTTTTGCTCTCTTAGAGGCGTTTCCGACCGCACAGATCAAAGGGCTCGACTACTCACAAGCCTTTATTGACTATGCCTCATCCAAAGCCTTGGCTGATGGTAGGCTTGTTTTCGAGCAAGGAGACGCAGCGGCGCTTCCCTACGAGGATCAAGCCTTCGATGCCGCCTTGTCCCTGCTTGTCCTCAACTTCGTCCCCGATGCTCAGAAAGCGGCACGCGAATTGGTGCGGGTGACCCGGCTTGGAGGAGTCGTGGCAGCCGCAGTGTGGGACTTCAAGGGCGGCCTGACCCACATGCGTGTTCTCGCTGATACGGCTGCGGCGCTCGATCCTTCGGGAGAAGCGTTCCGGGCAAGGCTGTTCTCCGGGCCATTCACCGGACTGGGTGAGTTGTCGTCCGCATGGATCGCAATGGGATTGCGCGATGTCGTGCAGACCTCTCTCACCATCCGCATGGAATTCGCATCATTTTCGGATTATTGGGAGCCCCTGCTCGCCGGTCAGGGGTTCGTCGGGGCTTACGTGCAGAACCTGACCGATGAGCAGCGGCGTCTGATCGAGCCCTACCTGCTGTTGGCTTATTGCGCGGGGGATGCGGACGGGCCACGCTCATTCACGGCAACAGCATGGGCCTGCCGGGGTGTCCGATGACCACAATACGCGTTGCATGACGGACCTCCACCAGAAGATCATCGATCTCGAAGCTGAGATCGACGCCTTGTCCGATTCCGCTGAGCAGTGCCGGAAGAGCATGGTCGTGGCAAAAGTGGCGACTGGAGGAGGCATCCTGCTGTTCGCAGCGGCTCTCCTGGGCGTAGTTCGATCCGATGCGATCCTTCTCGTGGTCGGGATCGCTGCCACGCTCGCTGGAACAGTTTTCTACGGATCGAGCCGGAGCAGCTTTGAGAAGATCACCGAGAAGGTTCGAGCTTATGAAGCTCGTCGAGCCGAGATGATCGACAGGATGGATCTTCGGACGGTGCAGGATCGCTGACTGGGCGATGAAAATCGTTCGAAAGGCTCAGTGATAGCCTCGGGGCAACAAAAAGCCGCTCGTGACGAGCGGCTTTCCCAGTTTCTCACTGCCCTATTGTCATGCGGCCTTTTTGCGTCCCTGCTTGGCAGGTGCTTTCACAGGAGCGGTCTTCACCGCATCATTGGCGGCGGCTTTGGCTTGGGCTGCCTTTGAGCGTATCTGACCAAGGCCAATGCTCTTGGCCAATTCGGAGCGTTTAGCCGCATAGTTTGCGGCTACCATTGGGTAGTCGCGGGGAAGGTCCCATTTTTCGCGGTACGCTTCGGGCGTGAGCCCAAGCTTTGTGAGATGCCGCTTGAGCGACTTGTACTGCTTTCCGTCTTCCAAGCTGATCAGGTAGTCTGGGGTGACAGATTTCTTAATGGAAATGGCAGGCACGGGCTTAGTCTCTTCCTGCTGGGCCGCAGGCTGACCAACTCTCCGAAGGGCGGCGTGAACATTACCGATCAGGCCGGGCAGTTCAGCCAGTGGCACAGAGTTATTGCTGACGAAAGCCGACACGATGTCAGCCGCAAGCTCAAGGTAGTTCGGTGTAGGTGTTTCGTTGGACATTAGAAAAGCCTTTGCTTGAGGCACCTGCTAAGATTGTGCCCTCGTGGGCTACCTTTGTGGGTTGCAAGTAGCTCGTGAGCGGCAGCTAAAGGTGCAGCCCAGAAATTGCAAGTATTGTACCCGATTTCCCGGCCCTGGCATTATCATGGGCTATTTCGCCTACAAACAGTTCTGCATCCGAAACTCGTCGAGCCGCGATGATCGAAGGGATGGATCTCCAGCCAGTGCAGGAACGCTGAAAACCGTTTGAAGACCTCAGAGCGGGTACCGGAGCCAGGGCAGCCCACCTTGGCATCCGGGTATAGTTCCTCCATGTTCCTGGCACTGTCCAGGTGAGAGGAACGGGACATCGAACGGCGTCCAAGCCGTTTGAAGCAGGATCGGATAGGGCGCTCGATGAACTGCCTGGAAGCGGCCTGCAAATAGACGAGAAGTGGATCTCGCGCTTGCAGATGACATTTCTGGTCGAACAGTTAAGCTGGCCCTTCTCCGATCTCGTCTCTTGCCGGAAGCATCATGGCGTTAGAAACTCGTTCAACCCGCCTTGCCGTCCTCATCGACGCTGACAATGCGTCGGCTAAGATCGCAAGCAGGCTCTTTGAGGAGATCGCCAAGATCGGAGAAGCCAGTGTGCGACGGATCTACGGTGATTTCTCGGGTCAGCGTCTGAAACCATGGGCTGATATCCTGGCGCAGCATGCCATCATCCCTTACCAGCAATTCGCCTATACGGCAGGCAAGAACGCATCCGATATCGCCCTGGTGATCGACGCCATGGATCTCTTACACAGTGGACGATTTGATGGATTCTGCCTTGTCTCGTCCGACAGCGACTTCACTCGCCTTGCATCCCGCATCCGTGAGCAGGGGGTAGACGTGTATGGGTTCGGGGAACGGAAAACACCGGAGAGCTTCCGGCAGGCGTGCCGTCGTTTCATCTACACCGAAAACCTCCTGCTTCCTGAGACCCCAGTAGTCGGCACTGAGGCAGCGAAGAGCGTCAGGCCGCTCCAATCGCCGAGTGCGGCAATCCCACTCATTCAGAAAGCATTGTCTCAAATCGAAGGCGAAGAAGGCTGGGTGGGTCTTGGTCTGCTGGGCCAGCGGCTATCCAGTATCGCCACGGACTTTGATCCTCCGACTTACGGCTATCGCAAGCTCAGTGACCTCGTGCGGAAGACCGGAGCCTTTGAGGTCGTGCAGCCGGAAACTGGTGGATTGCGGGTCCGGCCCATAGTCCAGGAAGTCAAGGCACCTGGGAAGAAGCAGCCTCGGAAGCAAGGCGTGGTCGGTAGGAAGTCGAGTTCCTGAAAGGGCGGATCGTTAGCGAGCGCTCTAAACTGTTTGAAGAGGCCGAGACGGGCAGGGTGCCTGCCGAAAGCTGGCCGCTTGCCGACCGACCATGGTCTTGCAAATCGTTTGAAGCCCGCCCACGTCAATGATGTAGGAGATCGGTCATGCTGAAGCGTCTGTCCGCCCTCGTGCTGCCCACGGTCCTGACTTGGGGTGTTTTCCTTTCCGTCAGCCTGATTTCTGCTGGCCCGGCGCTGGCAGGCAAGATCATAGGAAACGGCTAAGCTTGAAGCCGCCCTGGGCCGCTGTCGGCAATCAGAGCAGGGTGTTCCCCCTTGGCCCATGCCAGCGCCTCTTCCAGCCGGTCATCGCCCCAGAATATTTCCTGCCCCACAGCAAACGTCGGGGAGCCAAAGATACCAAGCTGACGCGCTGTATCGGTCTCTTGGTCGTACTGAGCCCTTGTCTCGGAGGAATTGGCGAGGCTGATGATCTCGTCTGGATCTCTGCCATGCGATCTGATGGTGGCCCGCAAGCTCTCATCCGCTCCGAGCGCCTGCCCTTCAAACCATTTCTGGAAACTTGTCAGGGTGTATTCTCGTCCCCAGCCTTGACTGAAAGCGACAATCCCCACCCGGTTCGCCAGTTGGTCCGGATCGGTCGGCCAGATGGGAGGCTTCTCGAACGGAATGCCATGCAACCGGGCGCGTCGCTCAACGTCGCGGAAGATATAGGTCATCTTGGTTGGCTGAGTTCGGAGCGAGTATCCCTTTTCCGTCATGAGATCCCGGACACTGAAAGGACTCCACCGAACCTCGATCCCAGCTTCTGCTGCCAGTTTCTCAATCCGCATAACCGAAAGGTACGCGTAGCAGCTTCCGAAAAAGTAGAAGAAGTCGATCTGTGCCATAGGTCTCTCCTGAGACAGAATGGATCGCTACAACACTTCGAGGGCTCAAGATGCCATTGAGATGCTTGCTGGTCCGCCGATTTCCATCGTGTTCGGCTCAAACGGTTTTTGCAACGACGGAGGAAGCCGATCATCCTTATTGGTTTGGGCCAGAAGGCAACGAAGACTACCCGAAGGTTCTCAAGAAGGTCGGCAAGGCTCCCGAGCAATATGGCTCATGGGCGGATGAGGAAGACTCCTGAGCCGTCTCGATGAAGCCATCGTCAGCCCTGCTCCTGCAACTCAGACTTAACGCGCTTCGTGTTCGATTTGATCATTAGGTCCGGCTATAAGTGCCGGGCAGCAGCTTCTCGAAGCGAGAGCGGATTTTGCCGTAGCACTCGCACGTTGCCTGTTCGAGGCCACCACGATTGGTCACGACGATCTCTCCTCGACGCTGCACGATCAGGCCCGAGGTTTGCAATGTGCGCAGAATGCTGCTTACCGTAGAGCGTTGGACGCCGAGCATTTCTGCCAGGAATTCATGCGTCAGGGGTAAGGCGTCCTCTTTCAGGCGATCATGTGTGCTGAGAATCCAGCGGCAGCACCGAGCCTCAACAGGGTGTACGGCATTACAGGCAACGGTGTGGTACGCCTGGGCGAGCAGCGCCTCGTTGTACGCGAGCACCCGCCGTTGAAGAGAGAGGCGCGTCCGCATGGCCTCGTGCATCTGGTCGAGAGGGACGCGGGAGGCTGTGCCGGGGATCTGCACCACGTAGCGCCCGAACGCTTCCCGGCTCACAAATGCGGTCAGGAGGCCGAACAGCCCCTCGCAGCCGAACATCGCCACTTCGGCCAGACGGCCATCCTCCATCACATCGATTAGAGAAACGACAGCATTGTGCGGGAAGTAGGTGTGGCTGATCGGGTTGCCGGGCTCGTACAACACGGTGCCGCGCGGCAGGATCACGGCCTCAAGGTAGGGTTCAAGTACAGCGAAATCCTCAGCATCGAGGGCGGCGAGAAATCGGTTGGCCCGGTGATCGGCCTTGATACACTTACCCATCATTATTGTGTTACAGTTCTGTGAGGACCATGATATTTGCTCCCGCCCGAGGCCACACCAGGAACCAAGGGGGACGAGGCGGTACGGCGCATGTAGGTCGTTAGGGGCTCACGACCGGAGCAGGTCTCTGGATGGCGGCACTCGAACATCTTTCCCCCACGGCCAATTTTCAATTTTGTCCGGTTCGGAGTGCAGGCGCATTCCACATTTGTGATACCTCCTTCGACGGAGGAGGCCACTATCCGTGGCGGGCTGATCGACGGCCGTTTTGGGTGTCAGTTCTGCGCAGGCAGCGCCCCCAGTCTCGTGACGAGTGCGACAAGCTGGCTCTGGCGGGTGATATCGAGGCGCTCGTACACGGCTTTCAGCACCGTGCGGATCGTTCCGTCTGTCAGCTTTAACTGCGCTGCCGCTTCCTTTGACGACAGCCCTCCACCGACCGCCATTGCGATCCGGGCCTGCCCTCTGGTGAGGCCGAGCCGGATCAGGTGCGCTTGGATCAGGTCTGAGGCTGGGGTGAAAAGGCTATTGACGAGCACCAAAACCCCAGGTTTGAGGGTTAGACATTCAAGATCGGTTTGTTCATGTCCGCCAACCGGGATTGCTTGAATGAGAAGCTTCTGCTCCCCACCAGCATCACGGGCCAAGACCAGTGGCGGCGATACCACAGTCGTTTGGCCAGGAAGCGCTGAGGCGATCAGGACATCCAACGCTTTCTGGTGCCGCGTGGTCGCGGCCCTCAGGCGTCCGCACGAGACGGTGAGCCCTGTTCCCAGCATCGCGCGAGCCGTGTCATTCATGCGAACGACGGCCCCTTGGAGGTCTAAAAGGATGATCCCACAGGTCAGGCGGTCATGGGACGTTCCGAGAATACGCGAAGCACGTCTGCCTTCAGCAATCTCAGACGCCGCCACAATGGCCCGAGCCGCGTGGGGCGCAAGCCGGGCGAAGTTATGTTCTTCCTCTTCCTCGAATGAACCTCGACGAATATCTCGGTGCAGACCGACAGCAACGATCTGGCGTGAGGGCAGCGCCTTGAGATAACCCAGGTAAGCGCCGAGCCTGTGAGGTCTCAGAAATTCCTGGCAGAAGGGGTGCGCTCGTGCGGTCTCCTCATCCAGGAGGTCGGCATCGGTGATCAACCCATCTGTAATTCCGCGCTCTGATCTGCGCTTATTGCGGATGTCGTAGCGCCACCATTCCCGGTTATAGTCTTGGTTGGCCTCCTCCAGGCTGGAGGAGGAGATGGTCACCATCCTGTCCGTTGCTGTGAGGGGTACGATTGCGACGCCAAGCCCGCCCGATAGATGCCCGATGTGATTGAGAGCTTCCGGCCAGCGCTCCGGGTCGAGAGCCGAAGCGTAGATCGCGTCTACGGCTGTGAGCAGATCAGGCTTCCCCATGCCTCCTCGCTCTGCCCCTTCTCAGCCTGTTGCCGGAGAGCATGACAGCAGAGCACGGCTTTGCTGTCACGAGAAATCGTTTCAACCCAAACATGCTATCGCTGCATGTCCACGTAACCCCTCCTTAACCGGCCTTGTTGTCCTTTCGGTCCAAGTGCTCAGATTTGAGCATCACCGAAATGGTTGCAGTTCGTGCCAGACTGGGAGGCAGTTCATGTTGAGCCGGAGCGAGGATGCGGCACTACTTGCGGGGCGCGTGCTTGTCGCGGCTCTGTTTCTGCCCTCCGGCTACAATAAGCTGATGGCCTTTTCCTCCGTTGCGTCCTCGCTTGCCGCCAAGGGGCTGCCCTATCCCGAGATCATGGCTGGCCTACTTGTGGGCGCGGAGTTTCTCGGCCCAGTGGCCTTGATCATCGGGCTGTGGCCACGCTGGACGGCCTTGGCCCTTATCGGATTTACCGCCTCAACAGTCTGGATGACATACGGCCCATCCGTGACGGGCATGGTCTTTCGGCCCCGACAGAATCAGGAACTCTTCCAAAATCTCGCGATTATTGGCGGATTGCTGTTCTACTTCTCAAGTGGGCCGGGAGGATGGAGCCGGACCAGTCTTCGATAAGTGGGATCAAACCATTTGAAGCTGGCATAGGGCGGACTGTCGGCAGAACAGTTCATCGAGAACAGCAAGGGGAAGAATAGGGCAGGGATGTCCTCCCAATCACACCCCTGCGGCTTCCTTCAAGGGACCAAGAAGATCAACTGACGCCCAGCGCTCTTGGATCTTCCCATCCGCAATGCGCCAGAAAACCATCCCAGAGAACTCAACCAGCTTATGCGAGGCTGGGATTCCTCGAAAGTCGGTGCTGTGGGTGCCCTGCCAGCGAGCCCGCACCGCAACCTTGTCGCCTTCAGCGATGATGTCCTCGATGGTCACGTGCAAATCAGGGAACACAGCCTTCAATCCCCGGATATGCTGCTTGACCCCTTCAGGGCCAAGTCTTGCGCCAGCAGCATGGTCGAAGAAATCATCGGCAACCTGCTCGTCGATAGCGGCAGGGTCGAAACGATTTGTCGTTGCCTCGTAATGGGCTCGGATCAGATTCTTGTTGAATTCAAGATCGTTGGGCATGCTGATCTCGCAGAGGGAGCTTGGAAGGTTGATTGGGCTAAGCGCTTTACGCCGCTTCGCTCCGGTTATCTTGTTGCTCTCCTGTGGGGCCAGCAAGGCGAAGGTCGTTCAAATCGTTTTCCAGGATCTCCCGAAGCCGGATCAGGGCATCGCGGTGGCGGGTTTCGATCTCTTGCGAATAGATCTTCTCGTCTATGAGACTCAGCATCGACAGCATGTCGGCCTCAGGCATAATCCAGCCGCGCGTTTCGTCTCGCATGATTGAACCTCCAAGTGCGTACGGGACAGAACCGGGCAGAGGCCGAACGCCGTTTTAAGAAAGCCGAATTGGTATTTGAAGAGATTATGCTTCTACGAGATGGCTGACGGCAGTCGCACCGGCTGTCGCTCTCTTTCGGTTTTTGGGCAATGCGGGATTGAGGCGTTGGCGCATCTCCTTGCCCGTCTTGAACACAGGAACAGCTTTCTCCGACACTGCTACGACTTCCCCCGTCTTAGGGTTGCGGCCCGTCCGAGCACCGCGCTTCTTTACCGAAAAGATTCCGAAGCCACGAAGCTCAACCCGAACTCCTCGTGCGAGCGCATCGCTGATGGTGCCGAGGATCGCGCTCACGACCTTTTCGATGTCGCGCGGATAAAGATGCGGGTTCTGCTCAGCGAGCTTCTGGACCAGTTCGGATTTGATCATGGATGGCGTAAACAACTGATAAAACGGACTTTTCTGGAAGATGGCAGAGCACCATCAGGCCGTCAAGCAACTGGACGGGGAGAATGAATAGGCGCTTGAGGGCACCCGCTACTCAAGCTCCGTGCAGGCAGTGTGGATTGCGGTGCTAAAACCCGCCTCTGCCTCGAAACCTCGCTGGTCGTCCGTATCATAGAATCGCATGGCGAGAAGGTCGGTTCGGGTGACGCTACTTTCCAGATTGTTCTCCGAAATGTACGCCTCGACGGCTCTTGTTTCGGCAGGAGAGAACAGCGCAGTTTCGTCCAAAAATACGGTTGCTTCGAAGAACCGGATTTTGAACGCGATGAGCGCTGCGTCGTCATGAATACAGATTGCAACAACTGGCTTGGGCGCAGCCTCGCACTGTCTGAGCTTGCGATCTGAAATAATGGTGAGGGCTTGCTCGTAGGTACATCCATCGTAAAGGATGATCTTTGGGGGTGAATTTTTCATGAAATCCTTTCATATCAATACAGGCATTGGCTCAATGTAAGCCGTAGGTGTTCGTTCTTGGACGAGTGATCTTGTCTTTACTACTTTGCGACGTGGCCAGACAGCCAGCTTCAACGACTGATATCGTGCCTTCGAAGTCGGCATAGCTGCGATCATTCCCGGTTTGACGAAGCCATTGATCGCTTCCCACAGCACGGTGGGACTAACAGGCCGCAGTGTCATGGGCCAACGTGAGAAGGCTGCCAAGAAATCGACGGGAGCCACCGGTCCAAGAAACACGATGCCTCGTAGCCGCTGATCGGCACCCAGCCATACGGTTAGTCCGCAGTTCCGCCACCACCGGTTTATTCGGCGGCGGTAGTCGATCACGTTGCGTGCCTCTATGCGCCACGTCGAGAAATCAGCCGGGCTCGTCGGCGCAATATTGATCTCGACGGCATAGGGGTTGTGAGTGCCCATGGCCTGGATGCGAGCGGCAATGCGCTTCGCGTAACGGCGAGCGCAGGATGCACATGTTGTAAGGGAGCAGCGATTCTGAGAGCAGCACTTTGTGGCCATGTCTTATTTATCGGCGCGGGTAGGTCCAGTTGACTGGACGCTCTGTCAGGATGGCCCATCCCTCGTATCGCATCTTCGAGTCCCACATGACCGATAGCGTGTGGGAGTCCAGAAAGCAGTTCGAAAGCGTCCCGCATGAGTTGTCCCATTTGACGAGCTTGGCAATTCCCACTAAATTGTCCCACAAAGCGGGGAACGTTGCATGCTGGTTGGGCTGGCTCGTACATCAACGACGGAACAGAAGGCTGGTCTGGAACACCAGATCGACACGCTCAAAAAGCTGGGATGCGAAAAGCTGTTTGTCGAGGAAACCTCCTCAGTCCGTCAGCGTCCCGTCCTGGAGCAAGCCATCGATTGGGTTCGTGAAGGTGACGCCTTATGCGTGACAACACTTTCCAGGTTGGCAAGGTCGGTTCCCCACCTTTGGCAGATCATTCAGCGGCTGGAAGAGAAGAAGGTCAGTCTCCGTATTCTCGACATGGGTGTGGACACTGCGACTTCAAACGGGCGTCTTCTACTGAATCTCATCGGATCTATCGTCCAATGGGAGAGGGAGGTCATGCTCGAAAGGCAGGCTATCGGCATCAAGAAGGCGCAGAAAGAAGGGAAGTTCCGGGGCCGGGTTCCCGTGGCGCGTCGTCAAACCGATGAAATCATCCGACTGAAGAACGAAGGTTTGAATCCTGCTGATATCGCCAAGGCACTCAAGGTTGGACGGTCGAGTGTTTACCGGGTCCTGGCTGACAACCCCCTCAAGTACACGGGCGAGCAGCCGATGGATAGTCGATGAGCCTCAATGCTCAATGATGGGTTGTGCCCCCACGGCACTCCGTGCCATCTACTCGGAACGCCCAATCGCACCTAACTGCCACTCATATTCCTACTATTAGAATTGTCTGCCTATGCTGGGACCAAGCCTTAGCCTTGATAGAGTATCTCGTCTCAACCAAATCTTTATGCGCAAAGGTTGGCTATCGATTTCAACGAGCCAGGATTATATGGCGCAAGCCTTCGATAATATATGCAGGATTGCTGAAAGGCTGGACCAAAAGGAGTTCGACTTACTTGCTCACTTATTGAGTAACTACACGAGGGTGGAACACGATGCTTATGTTCCAGCATTATTACGTGCACTGAACAAAGCTAGACCTGATGAAGACAGTAATCACGTCTATAGAGTTGCGCCAATCTTAAAGCCTAAGGATAAAGAGAAAAATAAGAGTGGAGTTCACGTAGTCTATCAATTTAAGCATCTTATCTGGAGATTTTCGCAAAAATTTAGCAAATATAAATTGTATGATTATGTCTCTATTGACAAACTAAAGAAAGCAGTTCCGTCATCTCAAACATATACGACGATCTTTGTGGATGACTTTATTGGGAGCGGCGGTACGGTTAACGAATGCATAGACGATTACTTAGCGAGTGCCCGGCCTACCTGCGAAAAAATAATGTTCATTAGTATCGGCGTTATGCAAGCAGGCATCGACGCCATCAACTCGCGCGGCTATGAAGTCTTTTACGATCAAGTGTTCCCAAAAGGAATAGCGGACTCTGCAAGCATAGATAAGGAACTCGCCTATTCTCTGATGGATGGGATTGAAGGCAGAATCGAAATTGGACCTGATTACAAATATGGGTATGAAAAATCGGAAGGCTTAGTTTCGATGATCCGCACGCCAAATAATACGTTCCCGGTCTTTTGGGCTTCGAAGTGCGTCGATGGCACCGAATGGCCTGCACCATTTCCGAGGTAGGACAGCGCTATGCCTGGATATCTCTCGCTGCTTCTAAGAAACGTCCAGCAGGGACGTTCTTCAAGTGATCTCCAATCACATGGTCTGATGTACTTTCAAATTGCAAAACTCATGTCACGTGCCGCTGACAGAGGGTTTCTCACTGTTGACAGTGATGGACGAGTGGCCCTGACCAGAGAGGGGCTGCGCTACCTTTCTAATGAGTCCAGTTCAAGGGAAGGCAGCGAGGGTGGGTGGATAGACCCTATGTATGAGCATCGTCTGCCTCCTGGTGACTCCACGGCCATTTACATTCCTAAGAAGCACGTGATATCCAAGCTTAAGGATCGCTGATGGAAGACCTTGTGGGAAACCACATGAGCGGCGAGTCGCCGTTCTGGTGCGAACAGTCTTTCAAGCCCGTGTCGGAGTCCTGGTTCGACTTGAGGTCGAAATCCAGGACTCCGACACACTCCGGCTTCGCCTCCGTACGAGAACTCAACTATTTAGTTGAGTTCTCGCCCTATCAACTGCCTGAAGTTCCACAGCGTTCATGAATGTAGAAAAGTCAAATGAAACCTTGTGGCGGCAATATGCCGCCACATTTGTTTCCGAGGCCCAACAGCATCGGCTTAGCGAAGAAGAAATAGATGCATGTTTGCAGTATGCAAAGCCATTGATGCTATCTGGCCTCCCAGTAATATACGATGTTGAGCATCTTTCGGAATTGGTAGGGTACTCTATTTTTTATGTCATGGGTGCGATAACAAGGACGGCCAATTACTATAGACACTACTCAATTCCTAAGCGCTCAGGTGGGGAAAGGAAAATCGCTGAGCCGCTTCCAAGCCTGAAGGAAATTCAGCATTGGATACTTTCCAATATTCTCAATAAAATTTCAGTTCATCCTGCGGCGAAGGCATTTTGTGCAGGAAAGTCCATCAAGGAGAACGCACGGTTCCATAAAAGCCAAAAAACTGTACTGACGATTGACATAAAAGATTTCTTCCCGAGCATCGGAGCAGGGAGGGTCTTCAACGTATATCGATCTCTTGGGTATTCGTCCCAAGTTGCAAGCGCACTAACAGACCTTTCTTGCCTCGAACGGCAGTTGCCGCAGGGAGCGCCGTCAAGTCCTGCATTATCGAACATAGTTTGTCTTACACTCGACCGAAGACTTTTTGGCTTCGCACGTAAGAACAACTTGCGGTACACGCGTTACGCGGATGATATGACATTTTCAGGAAATGAAATCGGCTCTGATGAGATAGACTTTGTGTATAAAGTTATCAGTAAGTCCGGATTCGAACCAAATCTCCAAAAAACACGCGTTCTTCGGCTTAATCAGCGGCAAATTGTAACTGGTGTTGTTGTTAATGAGAAGCTGCAAGCTCCGCGCGAGCTACGACGTAAGCTTCGTCAACAAGCCTACTACATCGAGAGATTTGGATTTGAGGAGCACGCCGCGTATCAAGAAATTGATAACGCCAGATATCGGGAGCATCTCAAAGGACAGGCAGGCTTTGTGAAGTCGCTCAACAAAATGGACCGGGACGCAAATGCACTGCTCCAAATCCTTAAGAAAGAATCTTAGCTGGAGTTTGGCCATTTTTGGGGGCGCTGGAGGATCAGACGTGGATCCAGAACGCGCGCTCTGAGGTGATATAATCCAAGGCCTGGTCCACCGGCATCGTCAGCCTGCCGAATGGGCCAGGGTCTTTCCACCGCTCCCCATTCCACCACAGCACCTGCACCTTTGCGGGATCTCCGGTCGGGCGCAGCCGTGCCACGGGCGCTCCGGTGCGCCGGCTCAGCAGCGAGTAGCCGCCGCTGC
>NZ_JAMXFI010000171.1:0-17275 GCF_025460875.1 Microvirga yunnanensis | reverse complement strand
GATCAAACGGTTTGACAGCTTCACGGTTCAGCTTGTGCGGGGCAGTAGCTCGCAGGTCGTCTACAAGCATGCCATCTCGACCATCCTCCCGGCAGAGCCGATCCCCCTGTTTGATCCCGAAGCCGAGAGCTACGATGATCGGTTACATCTGGATCTGGAACACAAGGGTTGCTGACGCGATTGACAGCACCGCGCAGCAATCGAGCCGGGTGTGGGCTTTATGAGCCTGAGGAATGCTTGTTATCCGCGGAGCCAGGTGTCGCTGCTTCTTCCGCTTCGACAGCTTCAACAGGCGTGGCGTTCTCGACCGTTGCTTCAGGACGGTCTTGGAAGGTGCCCGCCGCCTCCTCGGCTCTGAGTTGTTCCTCGGCCTCATGCCAGTGATCGAACGGATTGCCTGTGCGGCCCTGCTGCTCCCAGATGTGGTAAGCTCTTACCCGAACTTTCTCTTCCCAATCATTCATGGCTTGTCTCCCGAGGATCAGCAGCCCTCATTGTGGAGGAAGGGCCGCGCCTGAACTCGTGTGCTGGTCGCGTTCCTGACCCAATGCCGTCACCAATTCGCTCAGGCCAGCGCAACGGGGACGGCTCCGGCTCACACCCCATTGTCCTTGTACAATTCAAAGGTCCGCAGCTCATGGTAAGGTTTATCGGACCTCACGAGCGAGACCGCCTGTGGGTGCCGGCAGGGGCCGGGCTCAGCGCTGCCATGCCCGACGCAACCCTCCATCGGATCTGTCGGGAGGCCCGGCTGGACTTCGAGGGATCAATCAGCCGCATCACCTTGGTGGAGCGCGAGCGGCTGGTGCTGAAGGATGCCTGCGGGATTGAGGTGACAGAGATGTCGCGGGATGGGGCATTCTGTGCCTATACGATCCTGAGCGATGAGGTGTTCGTCTTCTCTCGGAGAGTGACTTGGACATCACCGTCCTGCCATGACCGCACCGATCAGGCGATTTCCAGAACCTTCACTACACTACCGGCTGCTCAGGGCAGCGGACCAACGGAATCGTGAGGCTTGGAAAGGGCTCGGGTGATCCTTGCCAAAGTGCTCGGAGCTGGAAGCGACTGTCGCAGGGAGCTAAGGGGGATAGGGAACGCTATCCAGCACGCCGGTAATGATTTCCGAGGTGGAAGGAATGCTGGCTTTGGGTTGATGAGCCTGCGTTTCCCAGAACGTCAGCACCTGGTCGATCTGCTTCATCGTTTCGCACTCGCCGATCAGGCACATCATGGGGCAGGGCAGGTAGCCCAGCCATGTGGCGTCGGCCAACAGGGTGCGTCCGCCGCTCAGTCCCAGATCGTACCCACTGGCCCAGCTCAGGAACGCCTTATGTTGGTCGTGCATCGATCCGCCCGGATCAAGGGCGTCGCCGAACCGGGCCCGTTCCCGCCGCTTAAGCCGATCGAGCCTTACTTCGGTCGGTACGTACAGAAAGACCACCAGATCGAGGTGCGGAAGCAACGGATCGCCCCAGCCGACGACAGGTCCCGACAGCACCCAGCGGGGAGTGGAAGCCGCAACCTCCGACAGCATCCGCAACCGCTCCGGAGGCGTCCGCCTTCTCCGGAACGGTGGGGTGGTTGGCAACCAGTAGAAATCGTCAACATCGAGATGCTGGCACGCCAGCCGGCGCGCGAGCGCCCATGCCAGGGTTGTGGAACCGCAGCCTGCTGCTCCAAACACGTGAACGCGCTCCAGAGGTCGCATCGCTCACCTCTGCAATCTTTGCTGCTCCGTTGAAACCAGTCACCGCGACAGCGGTTCCCCTCCTCAACGTACGTTAGCTCAGGCGGGCATATTCCTGCCCACTTGGCTCAAAAAGAAGCAGCCGGAGCAACACATATGCCAGCCGACACTCCGTGTAACCCACGCCGGTAGGTTCAGGTTCGCGCGCCGGATCTCGCCGCTCTCATGATGGCCCGTGCTATGGCGGAGTTGTACCGGGATGAGCCTGACAGCCCTCCGCCGGCGCCGTTGGTGATGCTCCTGTGGCAGATGGAGCGCCGACGGAACGAACCTGGAAAGCATGGCGGCTGATCAGGAATGTTGACACCAATTTATGGTAAGCCCATGCCACTTCCTCGGTTGAGGGAAGGACATGAATTGTCCTATTGCCAAGGCAATCCAGACTCGCGGCAAATTGACCTTCGTCAAATTCAGCCCTGCTGCGTTGAGTCCAGGCCAGCAGACTGCAAGAATGAATTATCAGCAGGCCGAGTGCATCAAGTTGCTTCCATAACCAGGGCAGAAGATCCCCGGCTCAGACCAGGTCCTTAGGGAAGAAACGCCATCTTCGTGTTGTGAGGATGGACTATGTTGGACTACCGCGACCCGATATCGACGAAACCGGCAGGCTCAAATGCACCGACCCTCCCGGATCAAGGGGCCAAAGCTCATCCGATAGCCAGTCATCCGCTGCGCCATCAATTGAACAACGAGGTGCATGCCAGACCTCCCACGCCTCTGGGCTCCCCTGAGCGGGTCTCGTCTCTGGCGATCCATAGCGGTGAGCAGGGCGCAATGGACGATCACGCCTGCCTCGTCAGGCTATGCGAGCGCTATGGCATCACACCGCCGCAGGCTGGCGTGAACCACTTTTCGCAAGACTTGGGCCCCTTTCGCCTGAAATGGGAGCGCCACACCGAATTCGTCACCTATACGTTCTTCGTGCAGGGTGGCACCTCTGAAGCACCCTTCGGCTCGTTGGCGATTGACGTGGTTGCCCTCGACTGGCTGTCCCAGTTGCCTGATCAAACGCTCGTGGCCGCCCATGTCGCCGTCCTGCCGAGCGAGGCGCCAGCCCCGACGGGCGATGAAGTGTCCTGTTATTTCTCAACCGACAGTGTCATCGGCAGCCTTGTGTCGGGTGGTGCCGCGACTGTTTTTACCGAC
Organism: Microvirga yunnanensis; assembly: GCF_025460875.1. Classification (NCBI taxonomy): domain Bacteria; kingdom Pseudomonadati; phylum Pseudomonadota; class Alphaproteobacteria; order Hyphomicrobiales; family Methylobacteriaceae; genus Microvirga; species Microvirga yunnanensis. The sequence goes on along the minus strand of NZ_JAMXFI010000171.1, from coordinate 14,379 downwards.
TATCGCATCCACGCCGACGGCTTCTCCCGCATCCTGATCTATGATCACCATCTCGGCCGGCGGCAGGCCGGCAGATTGGTCCAGCGGCTGCTGGAGGTCGAGGCCTACCGGATGATGGCACTCCTGGCCCTGCCTGTCGCAAGCCACCTTGCTCCTGACATTGCCCATTGCGAGCGCAATCTCGCCAACATTACCGCGTCCATGACGCGATCTGACGGTGCCGAGCATGAGCGGCAACTGCTCGATCGCCTGATCCAGCTGGCAACCTCAATCGAGCGCATGTCGGCGGCGACCGGCTACCGCTTCCGTGCCGCCCGCGCCTACCACAACCTCGTCGAGCGACGCATTGCGGAGTTGCGGGAGGAGCGCATCCCCGGCCTGCAGACGATCGCCGAGTTCATGGATCGCCGCTTCCAGCCCGCGATGCGGACCTTGATCTCGACGGCCGAGAGGCTGGAGAGCCTGTCGCAGCGAACCACAAGAGCCAGCGACCTGTTGCAGACAGGGATCGACATCACCATGGCCGAGCAGCATCGTGATCTGCTCCGGTCCATGGACCAGCGGGCGCGCTTGCAGCTTCTCCTCAACGAGGCGGTCGAAGGCCTGTCGGTGGTGGTGATCACCTACTATGCCCTGGGCCTGATCGGTTATGGGCTGAAGTCCCTCAAGCCTATCGATCTTGGCATGGATCCTGATGTGGTCACGGGACTGGCCTTTCCGATCGTGTTTGCTCTGGTGTGGTTGAATATTCGGCGTTTGAGAAAGAAACTGCTGCACTAAAGGCAGTCGGAGCCAGGCTGAGCTGGCAACCCAGCTCTGTTTCAGGTTCGGAATGGCTCTTCCGCAAGCATCGTGCTGGTCAGAGGCCGAGGGCAGCTGGAGCTGCACCTCAAAACGAGATGGGCCGGCCACGGTGCCGTGGTGGTTCTCCAGACGCACCGAGGGGAACCACAATGGACGTCATGCCACCATACAACGACAAGATAGCCCTGGCTTCTGAGACTGCGATCAGCCTCGTTCAGGGACGCAAGCCATTGGCGCAGGATCTTCATCAGGACAGCCTCGATCAGATCATGCAGTCCAAATGAAGCAAAGTGCATGCCAGATGCAGTTGGCCTTATGGAACTGGTCAGATCATTAGGGGGCTGCGACACTTGCGCACTGCACAAATCGCTTCTTGCGTTGTTTGCTTGTCGGATGCTGGAGAGGAGCCTATGGACCGCAAGAAAGCCATTCCGGCTGAGTGGAGCCGGCGCCGCACACGCCATGATCCGCCTGATCTTGACGAGGCCATTGCGGCCGCGCAAGGCCTGACAGACCGGATCGAGAGCCAGGTTGAAGTGGCCGCATAGTTGAGCGGCCTGCCAGAAGAGGATGTCAGACGTCGAGTGCTGATGACGCAGGCTCAGCCCGGGCGGAGCCGACCGGCGCTCGCTCGAGGGCGACAGACCGAGGTTATCGTCATCAAACGACGTGGTCTGCGCCCCAACCGAGCGAAGCTTCCTCATAACGAAGCCTTCACGCCAGCTTGCTATCACTCAGACAAGGTCAAAGACCAGCGTGCCAGAAGGGAATTAGCTTACAACAGATAATCTGCCGAGGAAGCACCAGAGGGCTCCAGATACATCACAGGAGCCATGACATGATCTTGTTCTCACTTTGCAAACTCGCCTCCAATCTCCGGCATCTGTTATCGGGCTTTGGACGTTGTCTGAGCTGGGTTCGACATGAACTCCTGTCCACCGATGAAGAGCGGGATGCGGCGCATCTCGCATCAGCCACAGACCTTCACGAGCTGGAGTTCCGCATTCGAGAGCTCGGCCCTTCGAACCGGCAGAGACGCGGACCGTTTCGCGGCTTCTGACCACCGAGCAAACAACCGGACAACAATCCAGACCTGCATCGTCAGACCTGGGCCAGCGGCTCCCTTTTGGATTGGAAGACGTGATGCGACCACTCTTCTCGGTTGGCCAGCTTGCCCGTATGAGAAAGGCGGCTGGCAGGATCTGTGAGGTCGTGCGCATTCTCCCTGTCGTTGATAATGGCATGGTCCTGTACCTGATCAGGAGTGAACAAGGGACGGAGATGATCGTGCGACAACACGATCTTGGAAGAGCCTGAGCCGAGTTGCGGAATTGACCTAAGCGACAGGGTTACTGATGCGCCAATATACATCCCTCTTAGTGGGCCGCATGGGTGGTCACGTAACACTGACTTGACTCAGTCGAACCTGAGTGCGGCTCTCAACCAATCAGGTCTTCAGGTCTCGACCGGAGCATAGGCTGCCGGGTCGACGTTGTTCGGACGTCCGCCGAGTTGCAGATGCGCAATCCGGGCCGGGGTTTCGGCAATCACCTGTCCACGTCGGACAACCGCAAGCCGGCTGGCTTTGAGGCGGATCGCCTCGATCGGATCCTTGGCCTGTAGCAACACGAGATCTCCATTGCAGCCCGGTTCAAGGCCATAACCCTCAAGCCCCATGATCCGTGCTGGGTTGGACGTGACGGCATCGTAGCAGAATCGCATCGCTTCGCGGCTCGTCATATGCCCGATGTGAATGGCCATGTGGGCAACCTCGAGCATGTCTCCTGATCCCAGCGAGTACCAGGGATCCATCACACAATCGTGGCCGAATGCACAGAGAATTCCCTGCTCCCGCATTTCGGGAATGCGGGTCATGCCGCGGCGTTTCGGGTAGCTGTCGTGTCGTCCCTGAATCACGATATTGATGAGGGGATTCGCAATGGCCGCTAGACCGGCCTCTGCCATGAGTGGCAGAAGCTTCGATACATAGTAGTTGTCCATCGAGTGCATCGAGGTCAGGTGAGAGGCGGCCACCCGGCTTTGAAGGCCCAAGCGCGTCGTCTCATAGGCCAAGCTCTCGATGTGCCTGGAGAGCGGGTCGTCTGTTTCGTCGCAGTGCATATCGACTTGAAGACCACGGTCCGCCGCAATCTCGCACAGCTCTCGCACGGAGGCGGCCCCATCGGCCATTGTCCGCTCGAAGTGCGGGATGCCGCCGACCACATCCACACCCTTGTCAAGGGCACGGCGGAGATTGTCAACGGCGCCAGGAGAACGGTAGTATCCATCCTGCGGGAACGCAACGAGTTGCAGATCCAGATAGGGTGCAACCCTTCGCTTCACCTCCAGCAGGGCATCGACGGCAAGAAGGCGATCGTCGCAGATGTCGACATGGCTCCTGATCGCAAGCAGCCCCTGAGATACAGCAAGGTCGCAATAACGCAGTGCCCGCTCGATCACAGCCTCAGGCGTCAGCAAAGGCTTGAGCTCTCCCCAGAGCGCAATGCCTTCAAGCAGAGTCCCTGATTGATTGAGCCGAGGCAGACCCAATGACAAAGTTGCGTCCATGTGAAAGTGGATGTCCACGAAGGGTGGGCTGACGAGATTTCCTCCTGCTTCAAGGATGCGGTCAGCTTCCGCTTGGATGCCATGTTCCACCGCGGCGATGCGGCCGTCCTTAATGGCGATGTCCAGACCCGTCCGCCCATCGGGCAGGGTGGCATTTCGGATAATCAGATCGAAGCTCATGGCAGGGTTCTTCAGGTTAGCGCTGTCCCTTGATGTACGGCACCATCAGCGCCTTTGGATAATCGGCGCGGCGGGCGATGACGCACAGAGCAGCAATGGAGAGAAGATAGGGAAGCATTAGAAAGACTTGGCTCGGCACCGCCGCACCGACTTGCGTCTGAAGCCGGAGTTGGAATGCGTCGAAGGCTCCAAACAGCAAGGCGCCGAGCAGGGCTTTGCCAGGTCTCCAGGACGCGAAGACCGTCAGGGCGATGCAGATCCACCCGCGCCCGCCCGTCATCTCGAAGAAGAAGGCATTGAAGGCGGACATTGTCAGGAAAGCGCCTCCAAGTGCCATTAAGGCTGAACCAGTGACGACCGCCATGATCCGGATCCGATGCACATCCAGGCCTTGCGCCTCGACAGCTGCCGGGTTCTCGCCAACCGCGCGAACCGCCAGACCGAGAGGCGTTCGGTAGAGAATGAATGCCGCAGCCGCGAACAACCCGAGCGCGAGAAACGTGAGCGGCGTTTGCTGGAACAGAGCCGTCCCGAGAAACGGCAGGTCTGACAGACCAGGGATCTTCACGGGCTGGAACGGCGTGATCCGGGGCGGGGCGGCGACATTTGGAAGAGCGATACGGTAGATGTAGTAAGAGGCGCTTGTCGCCAGCATTGTCACGCCGATGCCGGTGACATGCTGCGATAGTCCGAGCGGCACCGTGAGCAATGCGTGGATGAGCCCGAAGGCGGCACCCGTGAGTGCTGCCACCAGCACACCCGTCCAGAGCCCAGCCCCCAGGAAGACTGCCATCCAGCCTGCCATGGCGCCGGCGGTGAAGATGCCTTCGATCCCAAGGTTCAGAACACCGGCGCGCTCGCAGATCAAGGCTCCGAGCACACCAAACATGAGTGGCGTTGCAATCCGCAGGGCCGCTGCCCAAAAGCTCGCTGACAGCAGAATGTCGAACACTCCGTCCACACTTACCTCCAACGCAGCCGGAAGCGAACGAAGAGGCTGCTCACCAACACCGACAGCAGCGCAAATGCCACGATGAGATCGGCAATGTAGTTCGACACGTTCATCGTGCGGCTCATGGTGTCGGCTCCCACGAATATGCCGGCGATGAAAATGGCGGCTGGCAGAACAAGCAGAGGCTGAAGTCCCGCGACCATGGCCACGACGATGCCTGCATAGCCGAACCCGCGCGAGAGATCGGCCGTGAGGTAGCCTTTGAGCCCGGCAACCTCGGAGGCGCCGGCCAGCCCCGCCAGAGCCCCAGACAGGCAGCCCACCGTGACGATCACGCCCGTCACACTGATACCCGCATATTGGGCTGCAGAAGCATTGTCCCCGACTGCCCGTATCTTGAGCCCGAGCACAGTGCGAGCCATCACGATATGCGTGATGATGCACAACCCAACACCGAGAATAAGGCCCGCATGGAGGCGCATCCGCTCGACCAGAGGCGGAAGAATGCCGGCATCAAGGATCGGCTCGCTCTGGGGCCAGCCGCCACCCATAGGATCCTTCAAAGGACCCTCCAGCATCATCTGGACAAAGAGGAGCACAATGAAGTTCAGAAGAAGCGTCGTGACGACCTCGTCGACACCGAGTTTCGCCTTCAGCAGTGTGGGGCCGAGCATCAGCAGGGCACCCGCAAGGGCGGAGGTCAGGAGGATCAGAGGGATAAGAACTGCAGGTGGGGCATCGATGGCACCACTTCCGATCATGACCGCCGCAAGTGCCCCGGCATAGAGCTGTCCTTCTGCTCCCACATTGTAGAGCCTTGCCCGGAATGCAACCGCGGCCGCAAGGCCGGTCAGGATCAGGGGCGTCGCCCGGGTCAGGGTCTCGGTCAGCGCAAACACTGAGCCTGCCGCCCCTGCGGCCATCAGGCCAAAGGCTGGACCAACCGGCGCGCCAGCTGCTAGCAATGGAAGAGTAGCGAGTGCAAGAGCCGCCAGCACGGCCCCGAGCGGAGCGGCTGCGGAGACTAAGGCGGTCGGGCGGCCACGGGCCTCAAGGCGGATCATGCGGCTTGGTCCTCAGCATCGTGTCCGGCCATGAGGAGGCCAAGGCGCTCAAGCGTTAGGCTCTCGACGGGTGCAGCTGGTGACAGGCGCCCTCGGGCGATCACGGCAATCCGGTCTGAAAGAGACAGGAGTTCGTCCAGATCCTCCGAGATTAACAGGATACCTGCCTCACGGCGACGCGCCTCCAGAAGCCTGCGGTGCACCTCGGCGGTTGCACCGACGTCCAGCCCCCGGGCAGGTTGGTTGGCGAGGATCAGTCGAGGCTCGCGTTCCAGCTCCCGGGCCAGGATGACCTTTTGGATGTTGCCGCCCGATAACAGGCGGACGGGAGCGTCCGGACCAGGACAACGCACGTCGAAAGCCGCAATGAGCGCGCGCGCGTGGTCCCGGATGGCGCCAAAGCGGAGGAAGCCCCAGCGCTGGACAGCTGGATCGTCGAGCGTCTCAAGCACCAAGTTTTCAGCAATGGACAGGGAGCCGACAACGCCCTCGTGATGCCGGTCTTCCGGGATTCGTCCGATGCCTGCGCGCACAACGGCCCAAGGGGATGGGTGAAGCGGAGCGCCAAATAGCGAGACCGCCCCAACGGCTGCGCGGGTCATTCCGGCGATCAGACCTGCCAGAGCGGCTTGGCCATTACCAGAGACACCCGCAATGCCAATGATTTCGCCTTCGTGGATTTCGAGCGAGGCCTGGGTCAACCCAATCCGTCCGCCGGCGCCCGGAACGTCGACTCGATCGAGCCTCAACACAATCCTTCCCGGTGCCTGTGGCTCACGTCGGCTTACCGGAACTTCCCGCCCGACCATCAGAGAGGCCAACATGGCCCGATCGGTGCCCGCGACTGGCCGGTCCGCAACTTTTCGGCCGCCGCGGAGAACGGCAACGCGGTCTGCGATCGCGAGAACCTCCCTCAGCTTGTGTGAGATGAAGATGACCGAAAATCCGCGTGCTTTGAGCTGACGAAGAACCGCAAAGAGGCGATCGGCTTCTTGCGGCGTGAGGACAGCCGTCGGCTCGTCGAGCACGAGGATCCGAGCTCCCCGGTAAAGGACTTTGAGGATCTCAACCCGTTGCCGTTCGCCCACCGTCAACCGGGAGACGCGCTCGTCCGGGTCCACCGTGAGGCCACTCTCGCTCATGAGCCCGCGGAGCTTCGTGCGGGCCTGGCGCTTGCGGAGGGTCGGCGAGCCAAGAGAGCCCGTTCCGAGCACGATATTCTCAAGAACCGTCAAGCTGTCGGCGAGCGCAAAGTGCTGATGCACCATCCCGATCCCAGCCTGGAGGGCAGCCTGCGGAGACCCAGCAGGGAGCGCCTGGAGATTGCCATCAGAAGCCGCGACCTGAATCGTTCCCTCATCGGCGACATAGTGGCCGAACAGGATGTTCATCAGCGTCGTCTTTCCGGCTCCGTTCTCTCCCAGCAGAGCCAGGATCTCCCCTTGGCGGATGTCGAGGTCGATGGCCTCGTTGGCGACGAGAGCGCCAAAGCGCTTCGTCACCCCTGCAATAGACAGAACAACAGGAGAAGACTGCATGGGTACTCGCGTTGGCGGCAGGCAGTCTGCCAGCCGCTCAGCTCGACTTGGGTTCGGCGTCGTTCACATTAACGCGGAACAGGCCCTCGGCAATCTCCTTTTCCTTGTCCTTGACGACCTTTGCCACATCCGGCGGCACGAGAGCCTCATCCATGGCAAGGCTCGCGCCGCCATAGCCCATGTAGCTATACTGGCCGTAATCGGCTGCTTCGAACCGACCCTCCAGCACAGCCTTCACAGCACGATCAATCGTCGGCTCCATATGCCAGAGGGCGCTCGCGAGCACGGTCCCGGGATACTGACTGGAGGTGTCGATCACGTTGCCGATGACCTTGATGTTGCGCTCCTTGGCAGCGTCCGACACGCCGAAGCGCTCCGCGTACATGATGTCCGCGCCGCGATCGATCATCGCGAACGATGCCTCCTTGGCCTTAGGCGGATCGTACCAGGAGTTGATGAAGCTCACGAGGAATTTGACGTTCGGATTCACTTCCCGAGTGCCGTCCATGAAGGCGTTCATAAGCCTGTTGACCTCAGGGATGGCATAGCCTCCCACCATTCCGATCGTATTCGACTTTGTCATTCTACCTGCGACCATGCCGGTCAGGTAGGACGGCTCATGTATGAAGTTGTCGAACACCGACAGATTAGGTTTCGACGGGCCGAATGACGAGCCCATCAGGAAAGCAACCTTCGGGTAGTTGGCCGCCACTCGGCGTGCCGCCCGTTCGACACCGAAGATCTCGCCAATGATCAGGTCAGTACCCTCCTCAGCGTATTGGCGCATGATACGCTCATAGTCATTGTTGGCGATGCTCTCTGACCATTTGTAAGTCACATCGCCGCGTGCTTGGGCAGCATTGAGCGCTTGGTGGATGCGAGAAACCCACTGCTGCTCGACGGGAACAGTGTAAATCGACGCCACCTTGATCGGCTTGGTCTTTGCTTGTCCGAAGGCGGATCCACCCGTTACTGCCACGCTGAAGAGCCCTGCGCCTAAGCCAAGAACGGAACGGCGCGAAAATCTACCATTGGACATAGTGCTCCCCTTGCTCCCTCTGGTCCGCCCCGATGTAAGCACAAACTGTGCCATTTGTATCGGGAGATAACGGATTGCCGAGACAGAGGAGATGTCCTGTGGGATTGGGCCTACGATCATCATGTTGGCCAACCCACAGCCCAAAGCACCCAAGAAGAAGGATGGGCTCTGATGAGGTAGGTTGTGAGCGGTTCGTTCCTGAGCTTTCTGTCTCTGGGCATCGAACGGATCAGAGCTGATACATTGTTTCGCTGGCACGAATCTTGCTTATCTGCTCCGCAAGGAACCTGACCGTGGTGCTCAGGATGGCGAGTGCAGATGCAGAAACTGCTGCGGCCAGTGTTCTGTCTTCTCATTGAGGACAACCCGCTCGTAGGGCTTGATCTTGCGGATGCCCTCGATGCTGGCGGGTACTACGTCGCGGGGCCTTTCCCTTGTGGCCGAGAAGCGTGTGAATGGCTGGCGCGGTTTACCCCTGATGTGGCTGTCGTTGACTTGACCCTCCGGGATGGACGGTGCCTTGAGCTCGTACGCGAGCTTAGGGCCCGTACCATCCCTTTCATCATCTACTCGGGTTGTCCAATCCAGCAGCGACCTTCTGACGTTCCCGCGGATGTGCCTTGGTTGGAGAAGCCTGCCTCTTACGAGGTGATTGCCAAAAACTTGGAGCTTCTTTCTGCAAGAACAGGTGAAGTGGCTCGGACTCCAACTGAGGCGCAGCAAACAAATCATGCGGATCGCGAACGGAGTGAAATTGGACCGGAGAGTACGCAGGAGCTGGCGCATGGATAGTGACGCACCACGAGCTGCTTCTAGCGGCCTGAGCGATCTGTCGAGCAAGGCGCACAATTTTGAGGCGGTGTTCCGAATTCCGTCCTCACATTACCTTGTCGTGGTTCGATCCCGAACTCGAGGTGGGGAGACGACTACAGTGGTCTGGGAGCACGATGAGTATGACGACTCAGGTCAATTAATCGCCCGCTATAAAAGTCATGAGCACGTGAATGCAGCGGGTGAGAGGCGCTGTGGATGGGAGAAGCTCGATGTACAGGGAAAGCCGGTGACTGGGAGGCAACTCTCCAACGGCCTAAAGTCCGAGGGCAACAGCTGAGAGGGGCAAATAGCAAGCTGCATCAAAACGGGTAGCGAGACTCAAGACCTCGCACTCTAAATGGCGACAGCTCTCGATTCAGCAGGACGCAGCCCTGAAACGACCTGGTAAAAGGGTCGGTCTGCTGATCTCATCATTTTGGAGGCCTGGAGCATGGATCAGGTCATCGCCAGGCCTCAAGGAGACCGGTTGTTGATCAAGGCGGGTACTCATCAGCCGGCGTCTTTGCCATCGTACTCGGATCTATAGCCGATGCTCGGACCCGATAGGCCGTTAGCTTGTGTCTATGGAACATACCTGATGGATAGCCCCAAGCTGCTGATCAGCGACGAGGCGCGACCGAATTGCTACCTTCAAGCAGGACGATTGCCTACTTGAAGACGGTCCTCAATAGCTGGCCTGAAGCGCCAGCAATCAATGACGTCGGTGGAGAACAATCCTTACCTAACTGGACGTTATGAACCGTCGGCGAACTTCACTGCCCAATCCTGAGCAGGTGCATCCCAACAATGATGAGCAGCCCGACTGAGTACTCGGGATCCGTGCCCTCGATCTCAGACTGCCGCCCAGCCGCCGTCCATGGTGTAAGCAGCCCCCGTCATCGTCCGAGCATGGGAGCTACAGAGAAATACCGTGAGAGCACCGATGCTCTCGACCGACGAGAACTCAAACATCGGCTGCTTCGCTCGCAGCAGGTCTATGCGTGCCTCTTCCGGGCACATGCCGGATGCCGTCGCCCGTGCTTCGACCTGATGCTGAACGAGTTCCGTCAGCACCCATCCCGGGCAGATCGCATTGCACGTGATCCCATCATTGGCTGTCTCCAGAGCAACGACTTTGGTGAGCCCAAGCAGGCCATGCTTGGCCGCGACATAGGCACATTTGTTTGGGCTCGCGACCAGGCTATGAACAGAGGCGATGTTGATGATGCGTCCCCATCCATGGGTGCGCATCCCCGGCAGCACCCCTTTGATGGCATGGAAGGCGGCGGTCAGATTGAGCGACAGGACGTTGTCCCAACACTCGTCGGCGAAAGCCTCGATGGGGGCGACATGTTGAATCCCGGCATTGTTGACCAGAATGTCGACTGTCCCGAACTGCTCCTGTGCATACGCGGCAAGCCGCTCCACGTGGCTGCTCGTTCGAAGATCCGCCGCATGATAGCGCACCTCAACGTTCCAGGTCGCGGCGATCGCGTCCGCGAAGGGCTCGCCCTCCTCGCTCGACCGGCGTCCGTTGAGGACAAGGTTGCAGCCTGCCTCCGCCAAGGCCCGGGCAATCCCCTCGCCGATGCCTCTGGTCGATCCGGTGACGATGGCGGTACGGCCCGAGAGTGAGCGAAGCACCGGCTGCGTCGCGACCTCAGTCGTGAGCCTGTGGTCTTCTGGCCGAGATAGAACGGCGTGCATGGATTGTGTCCTCAGGGTTTCGGAGGCATCACAACGGTGGCTGGGTTGGTGGACGGCTTGTGCCTGTCGAGCGTACGGACGAGGCGGGTTCTGGCGCTGATGACGCCCTTGACGGCCAGCGGCAGGGCCAGAACGGGAAGGACACATGCGGCCACGTAAGCCTCTGTGGCCGCGGGGAGGGTTGTTCCAGCGGCCGCCCAAGCCAACGTGACGTTGCGATTGCCGCTCACGAGCCCCACCGTGAAGGCGTCCTTGGCGCCCCATGAGGAGAACAGGAGCGCTCCGACGAGACCTGCCCCAAGGTTCACTCCAACCGCTGCCGCGATGAACAGGCTGAAGGCGTCCGGATCGGTGGCCCAGTGGGTCCGGACCCCGCTCATCATCGCGAGGCCAACAATCACGAGCCCGATCACAGCCACCCCTGCAGCGGCCGTTTGGCCCGGTAGCACAACCTGAACCCTGCTGCGCCAATATCGCGCCATCTGAGCGACCATGGCCGCCAACCCAATGATCAGAGCCAAGCGCCAAGTCAGATGGACCATATCGATTGAGACGTTGACACCGAGCACCGTCGCGAACGCCGGCATCGAGAAGGGCGCTGCCAGTGTCAGAGCGATTGAGGCGATGAGTGCCAGGCGTGGCTGAAGGCCCAGGATGGCTGCGATGGCAGCGGCACTGCCCACGGGCGGGGCCAGCACGGAGAGGATCACGCCTGCCTGCAGGGCAGGATCGAGGTGCAGAGAGAAAACAATCGCAGCCGAAATCAGCGGCACACCCAGGCCGATCCAGGCGAGCGCCAAGAGGATGCGCCGCCAGCCTAAGCCCTTCTCGGGAGAGGCAAGACCAGCCGTCAGAAACGACCCCAATGTAAGCAGGAAAGCCGAGAGGGGCAGTACCTGATAGGCGGCTGTCGCGAGAGGCGTGACAGCCGCGCCAAGCAGCAGGGATAAGACCAGCAGAGCAGGCCCGTGCCGGCCGATCGTCGTCAGACCTTGTCCCAGAACGCGCATCGCAATCTCCCGACGGCTGAGCGCAAGGGGCATTCAGCCCAGGAGAACGCGGGGATACTCAGACCTCCGCAACCCCGACGGCCGAACGCTGTTGCAGAACAACTGAACTCGACTCGTGCTCAGATTGGCGAACTGGGCCAGGTTTCGCATCCGCCGTTCGGGGGATGCCCGACTTCAGAGGTCGTGCTATGCTACGCTTAGTAGCCACGGCCCGCCTCTAATCGGAGCGGCGCGACGGTCCCCGGAGGCGCCATAGTCACGGAGGTCGACTCCATGTCTGATGGTCAGTTGCTTGCGCTTACTGAGGAAATCTATGACGCCGCAGCGGGCGGAACGCCCTGGACTGCTGTTGGCAAGAGCCTGTCAAGCTTGCTCCGGGCTAGCAATGGCTGGGTCTGCGTCTCGGATCAGCAAGGCGAACACGCGGAACTCCTCTATCGGGCTGACTACCCCGACAAGGAGATCGCCGCCTATCAGACTTACTACCGCTATGTCGACCTATGGACCATCCGGACGGCGGAAGCCGTCCGGCAGGTGGATCCGAACGCGCCGCTGCGAGCAAGGACCAGCGGACACCTGGTGCCGGATGCCGAATACGTCCGAAGCGAATTCTACGCCGATCTGGGGCGGCATGTCGGCCTGCGCCATGTGGTCGGGACGGTGGTGCCGCTGGGGGCTGCCGGTCTCATGCCGGTTTGCCTGCACCGCTCCGACGGGGAAGCCCCCTTCGAACAGGCCGACGCACGTCTGCTTGATCACCTGCTGCCGCATCTGCGACGCGCCATGCAGTTGCGGCATCGGCTCACTCCTGGTCCATCCTCCAGTGCCCCTGGCACAGCGGCCCTCGACGCCCTCTCAACGGCCGTCGTGGTTGTCGATGCCGAGATGAGGATCTTGGTGGCGAACGCAGCCGCTGAGGCTCTAGCCGTGAACAGGTTCGGATTGCGGTTTGTTGCGCAGAAGGTCGGGCCTGGTGCTCGTCACCGCGTTCTCGCGGTCCTCCACCACGATGATCAGAGAACTCTTCAGGCCCTCGTGCGAGCCACCGCCCTGGGGGGCTCCCCAGGCGGGGGCCTGCGGGTGCGGAATGCATCGGCTGCACCCGCACTTGCCGCACTTGTGAGTCCGTTGCCGCGCCGGCTGTCGGAAGGAGCAGGAGGGTTGTCCGGGCGAGTGCCCGGTCAAGCGCTCATCCTGCTGCGGGATCTCAGGGCCGCATCCCGTGCCCCGGATTCGAGCCTGCTGCGCCGGCTGTTTGGGTTGACGCAGGCCGAGGCAGAAGTGGCATGCGCTCTGTATGGTGGTGCCACCAAGAGTGCTGTGGCAGCCATGCGCGGGCTCAAGGAATCGACCATCAAGAGCCAGGTCGACGCCATCCTCCTGAAGACTGGAACGGCCAATCTGCGTGATTTGGAGCGCCTCCTCGCTGACCTGCGCTAGTCTGATCTATTCCTCAACCCAGAGCGGATTCTGTTAGCAATCAGCCTCCCGCATGTCTGTCGCGTGCGATATGTGGCCGGAGTGAAGCCCGCCTCACATTTCCGATAGGCTCCTTATGGACCAGGAAGTATGTGAAGCAGCTTTCCGGAACCGTCCCCATCCAGCGGTTTTGTCCGTTGCGATGGTCTGATAGGCCGAAGAAGTCCGAGCCCCCCTTTGGAGATTGATATGGAATTGCAAGAAGAGAGCCGTGGCGAGCTGTTGATCATCCGGGTGTGTGATCAGCGGATCGACGCCAGCAAGGCTCCCCAGTTCAAGGATGAGATCAACCAGCGGATTGCGCGCGGCCACACCAAACTGCTGCTCGATTTCAGCATGGTGGAGTTTATCGACAGCACCGGCCTTGGGGCGCTGGTTTCCTGCTTGAAGCGGCTCGGCAAGGGCGAAATGTCGATTGCTGGCGCCAAAGGAGCGGTAATCCGCCTGTTCGCCCTGACGCGGATGGACAAGGTGTTTTCTCTGTACCCGACGGTAGATGCCGCCCTCGCACACAGGGGAGGCTGATTTCTGATTGGTCCAGGGATGGAACGGGTGTGTCGCCTTGTTGGGAACCTAGCCGCATAGCGGGGCCTTTGTTCTCCTTTTGCGTTCGTCATGAGCCGGAAGGTCCCGCGTAAGGAGCCGTAATTTCGCATAACGCCCAGTATGAAACTCAGCAAAAAAGCGCCCCAGTCTTGATCCGGGGCGCTTGAGTTTGGGAGCAACGTCCAACGAGAGGACAATCTGAACTTAACCCCTCCGGCGCCCGAGAACTGTGAACCAGATCACACCGGCGGGTTTTTCTCAAAATCTTTCACGCCACGTCCGGGAGCCGTGGATCCAACCATGTCATTCTGCAGCGAAAAGCCGCCCTCCAATCTCTCGGGAAGGCGGGAAATAGAAGCGAAATGGGAGAAGGGGCGGAGCGCCACAAGCTCACAGCCGATGACGCTCCCCTCTGGCCAAACCTACCCGAAGGGGAAGAGGTGGTCGAGGTCAACGGCCGTGTTGACCGCCGTCTGATTGATCAGGTTCGTGTCGATATGGAAGTTCAAATCCGAAGAGTCATGGCTCCCCTGATCAACGACGGTATCGCGGTCATCGAGGGCTGCAAACTGGGACGAATGGGCGTCACCATCGAGAGCCGTGTTGACCGCTGTCTGGTTGATGACGTTGGTGTCGACTTGGACATTGATGTCCGGAGCGCCGGACGACCAATCCCAGC
>NZ_JAMXFI010000170.1:0-17352 GCF_025460875.1 Microvirga yunnanensis | reverse complement strand
AGCGGCCGCCCTCGCTTGAGGCCGTGGAGCACTGGTCGGTGTGGCGTCGGCGCCATCAGCAGCGGGCGCGCGAATGTCACTGGCGCAAACGCACACGGCACCGAGGAAAGGCCCGGCTGTAGTACTAGGCCGGGCCCGGCTTCTGCCCATAAAAGGATCGTGATCCAGATGAACGCGAGGCTCCGATGACCCGCAGGCGCGCCGATGTGGTCCTCGTCGAGCGCGGCTTCTTCATGAGCCGCGCCCGGGCCCAGGAGGCCATCGCGGCCGGGCTCGTGACCGTGAACGGCGCCGTCGTCCGCCGGGCGTCCGACCCGGTCCCAGAGGAGGCCTTGATCACGGCCGAGCAGCCGCACCCCTACGTGTCCCGCGGCGGCGTCAAGCTCGCGGCGGCGCTCGATGCCTTCCACATCGACCCGAGGGACAAGGTCTGCCTCGACATCGGCGCCTCCACGGGGGGCTTCACGGAGGTGCTGCTCCTGCGCGGCGCGGCCCATGTCTATGCGGTGGATGTGGGGCACGGCCAGCTGCATCCCACCATCGTGGGCAACGCCAGGGTGACGAATTTCGAGGGCACGGATGCCCGTTCGCTGAGCCGCGAACTCATCCCGCAGGCGGCCGATCTCCTGGTCTCGGACGTGAGCTTCATCTCGCTCAAGCTCGTCCTGCCGCCCGCCGTGGCCCTGCTGAAGCCCCGGGCGGAGCTCGCCGTTCTCGTGAAGCCGCAATTCGAAGCCGGCCGCGATCACGTGAAGAAGGGCATCGTGCGCGACGAGGCGGTGCACCTCGCCGTGTGCGAGGACCTCTCGGCCTTCGTCACGTCCCTCGGCTTCGAGGTGACCGGGATCGTCCCTTCGCCCATCGAGGGCGGGGACGGCAATCGTGAATTCTTGCTGGGAGCCCGCATTGGCTGAACAGGTGATCATCAGGCGCCTCGGCGCGAAGGCCGACGGCATCGCGGACACGCCTTCCGGGTCCGTCTTCGTGCCGAAGGTGCTGCCGGGCGAGACCGTCACCATCGAGCGCGAGGGATCGCATGCGCGCCTCGTCTCCGTCGATGAGCCGTCGCCCGAGCGCGAGACGCCGTTCTGCCCGTATTTCGACCAATGCGGCGGCTGCGCGACGCAGCACATGAGGCACGGCTTCTATCAGGCCTGGAAGCAGGAGACCCTCGTCCATACCCTGAAGCAGGCGCGCATCGACGCGCCCGTCGAGCCGCTCATCGACGCCCATGGCGAGGGACGCCGGCGGGTGACGCTGCACGTGCGCTTTCCCGACCGCGCCATGCATGTGGGCTTCATGGCCCCGCGCAGCCACCAGATCGTCGAGATCGCCTTCTGTCCCATCACGGAGCCGGTCCTGAAGGACCGGGCGCCCGAGATCGCCCGCTCCATCGGCGAGCATCTGAAGGGCCCGCGCAAGCCGCTCGACGTTCAGATCACCGCGACGCAGACCGGCTTCGACGTGGACGTGCGCGGCTTCGGCCCCCTCAAGGATCCGGAGCGCCTGCGCCTCATCGATCTCGCGGCGAGCCTCGACCTCTCGCGCCTGTCGATCCACGGGGACGTGATCGTGGAGCGGCGCCCGCCCGCCATCGCGATGGGCCGCGCCGCCGTCGTTCCGCCCGCGGGCTCGTTCCTGCAGGCCACACGGCTCGGCGAAGAAACGCTGGCGGGCTTCGTCACCGAGGCCTGCGCGCGCGCCGAGCGCGTGGCCGATCTCTTCGCCGGGGCCGGGCCGTTCGCGCTGCGGCTTGCGGAGACGGCCGACGTCCACGCGGTGGAGTTCGACAAGGGCGCGATGACGGCCCTCGGCAAGGCCGCCCGGGCGACGCCCGGCCTGCGCCGGATCACCACCGAGGCGCGCGATCTCTTCCGCCGGCCGCTGCTGACGCCCGAACTCGACGCCTTCGACGCCGTGGTGCTCGATCCGCCGCGCGCGGGCGCGGAGGCGCAGGTGAAGCAGCTCGCGGTGTCCAAGGTCCCGCTCGTGGTGAGCGTCTCCTGCGACGCCGCCACCTTCGCCCGCGATGCCGCTATTCTCATGGGCGCGGGCTACCGTCTCGAGCGGGTGATCCCGGTCGACCAGTTCAAGCACTCGCCGCATCTGGAGGTGGTCGGGATCCTGAGGCGCGACGTGGCGAAGAAGCGGCGGTAGCGCCGTCCCTTCCTGTCACGTCATGGCCACTCTCCGCACGTCATCACCGGCACAAGGCCGGTGATGACGTGGCGAGGGGCGAGGCCCGCTTTCGTCCGCACGATGTGCTAAAGCATCGGACCCAAAAGTGGACTTGCACTTTTGGGTCCGATGCTTTCTTCTTGGATGAGAGCATCGGTCAGAACGGAAAACCGGATCCACTTTTCCGTCCGATGCTCTAGAACAGGCTCCCCTGCTCGTCCTCGTCGCTGGAGAGCGGCTTCTTCGCTTTCGGCTTCCTCTCCGGGACCGGCGCGGGCTCCGGCCGCGCCAGCGGCTCCATCAGGCCGGGATCGTCGTTCTCGACCTTGTTCACGCGGCTCGAGACCGGCACCAGGTCGAGCCAATCGTCGGGACAGGGACGCACGAGGCTCATCACGTCGGCGCGTTCGTCGCGGACGTCGAGCCAGGCGCCGATATCCTGGTCCGACAGGATCACCGGCATGCGGTCGTGCACGGCCGAAAGGGTGCCGTTGGCATCCGTCGTCACGATGGCGGCGGTGTCGATCTCGGCCCCGTCCGGGCTCGTGTAGGTCTCCCACAGGCCCGCCATCGGCATGGGCCTGCGGCTGCGCGGGCGGATCATGAACGGGGTCTTCTCCCGCCCGTCCCGCCGCCATTCATAGAAGGCGTCGGCGAGGAAGATGCAGCGCCGGCGCTTCAGGGCCGCCTTGAAGGTGGGCTTGGTCTGGAGCGTCTCGCCGCGCGCGTTGATGACGAGCGGGAAGTCCTTGGGATCCTTCACCCAGGACGGCAGGAAACCCCAGCGCACGAGCATGAAGTGCCGCTCGCCCCGGTCTTCCAGCACGATCGGCACGGGCTGGGTGGGAGCCACGTTGTAGCGCGGAGGATAGTTCGGCTGCTCGGGATAGCCGAAAAAATCCCGATAGGTCTCGGGAGGGAGCGTGATCGCGTAGCGCCCGCACATGGCATTCTCCTAAAGCCACCGCTTCCAGCGGAAGAACAGATAGGGCAGCACGGCGGCGAGCACCATCAGGGCGATGGCCCACGGGTAGCCGAATTCCCAGTCGAGTTCGGGCATCACCTTGAAGTTCATGCCGTAGAGCGACGAGACCAGAGTCGGCGGCAGGAAGATCACCGACATGACCGAGAAGATCTTGATGATGTCGTTCTGCTCCATGGTGACGAAACCGAGCGTCGCATCGAGCAGGAACTGCACCTTGCTGGACAGGAAGGTGGCGTGCTCCTCGATGGACTGCACGTCCCGGAGCGCGGTGCGCCATTCCGACTGGTAGCCGGCCGTCTTCTGCGGGCGCGGCATGCTGGCGGAGAGAAACAGCAGCATGCGCTCCACCGACACCATGCTCTCGCGCACGTTCGAGATGATGTCGCCCTTGCGGCCGATGGACCGCAGGGCGAACCGGTAGGAGGCGGCCCGGCGCGCGCCCTGCTTCTCGTTGTCGAAGATCGCCTGCGACAGGCGGTCGATGCGGGCGCCGACCGCTCCGAGGATCTCGGCCGCCCGGTCGATGATGGTCTCGAGCAGGCCGTCGAGCACGGCCTCGGGCTGATGCCGGCATCCGCCGGGCTTCACGGCGCGCGCCATGAACATGCTGAACGAGCGCGGCTCCCCGTAGCGCACGGTGACCAGCGCCTTCTCGGTCAGGATGAACGACACGTCGATCAGCTTCGGGTTGTCGGTGTCCGAGCTGCACAGGACCCGCGCGGTCATGTAGCGGGCATTGTTCTCGTGATAGAGGATCTCGGAGGGCTCGATGTCGGCCATTTCCTCCTTGGTCGGGATCTCGATGCTGAGATGGGCCTCGACAAGCCTGTCCTCGTCCTTGGACGGGTCGATCAGGTCGATCCACAGGGCGTCGGGAGGAATGGGATCGCCGGGCGGAAGAATTTCGCGGTCGAGGGACTCGCCCATCGGTCCCTTCACCTGCGCGGGCCTGTGAATCACGATCATACGCGTACTCGCCTTTGTGGAAGCCCAGTCATGTCAGATCGACGGAAGGTTTGTACTCTCACGAAAACACGCTGTCATTCTCGGTCGGTCGCCCGGAATCCACTCTCCGCGTCATCACCGGGCTTGTCCCGGTGATCCCGATGCGAGGAGCGCCGCGCTTTTCCGGATCGGGATGGCCGGGACAAGCCCGGCCACGACGTGGGAGGGGGTCATTCGCGACCGGAGTGAAGCGGATCTGCCTCACCCAACGATGACAGGGGCGGCGTGTCGTCGGGCACGAAGAAGTCCGGGGCGAGCGGCTTCGACGGGTCGACCCGGTAGCGTTCGAAATCGGGCACGCCCTCGCCCGACAGGAACACGTCGTCGATGAGGAAATGGCCCGAGAAACTCTTGGACGGCTTCTGGAAGACCGCGTGGGCGGCATCCGCGAGAATCTCCGGAGTGCGGCTCGCCTGAACGAGCGCGTCCCCGCCGAGCAGGTTCCTGACCGCGCTCGTCGCGATGGTCGTGCGCGGCCAGAGGGCGTTGACGGCGATGCCCTTCGGCCGCAACTCCCCGGCCAGCCCCAGGACGCAGAGGCTCATGCCGTATTTGGCGAGGCTGTAGGCCAGATGCGGGGCGAACCACTTCTCGCTCATGTCCAGCGGCGGCGAGAGCATGAGGATGTGCGGGTTCTCGGCCTTTTCCAGATGCGGGATCGCGTATTTCGACACCATGTAGGTGCCGCGCGTGTTGATCTGGTGCATCAGATCGAAGCGCTTCATGTCGGTCTGCGGCGTCGGCGTGAGGCTGATGGCGCTCGCATTGTTGACCACGACGTCGAGGCCGCCGAAGGTCGCGACCGCGGTCTCGATCGCGCCCTTCACCGCCTCCTCGTCGCGCACGTCGACCACGAGGGGCAGCGCCCGGCCGCCCGCCGCCTCGATCTCCTCCGCGGCCGTGTAGATGGTGCCGGGAAGCTTCGGGTGCGGCTCGGCGGTCTTGGCCGCAACGACCACGTTCGCCCCGTCGCTGGCGGCGCGAAGCCCGATGGCCAGCCCGATGCCCCGGGAGGCGCCGGTGATGAAGAGAGTCTTTCCCTTGAGGCTCATGATGTCAGCTCGCCAGCGCCAGGGTTGCATCCTGCAGGAAGCCTGCCCCGCTCATGACCGTGTCCTCCAGGCCTTTCGCCCCGACGGCGATGTTCTCGGCGAAGAAGCGGCAGAGCGCGATGCGGCCGGCATGGGCCGGATCGCCGTCGCCCGCGGAGGCCTGCGCCTGGGCGGCGAGCGCCAGTTCGGCGAGCGCCGCGCCGCCCTGGGCCAGCGCGAAGAGGCGCAGGTAAGGGGTCGCGCCCGCCAGCGCCTCGCCCTGAGCGTTGGAGGAGACGGCCTTCAGGAGATAGCCCGTGGCTCGGTCGAGGCTCTCGACGGCGTCGCGCAGGCGCGGCGCGGTCGCCCCGAAGGCCGGCGTGCCTTCCTTCAGGAGCCGCGCCACGGTGGCGCGCATGGCGGCGATCTGCGCCCGCACGGTCTCGCCGCCGGACAGCGGCAGCTTGCGGGTGACCAGATCGATGGCCTGGATGCCGTTGGTGCCCTCGTAGATCGGCGCGATGCGCGCATCGCGGAAATGCTGGGCGGCGCCGGTCTCCTCGATGAAGCCCATGCCGCCGTGGACCTGCACGCCGAGCGACGCCACCTCGGCGCCGATATCGGTCGAGAAGGCCTTTGCCACCGGGGTGAGCAGGGAGGCGCGCTCATTGGCTCGCTTCCGGCGCCCGGGATCCTGTTCGAGATGGGCCCGGTCGATGGCCTCTGCGGTCATGTAGCAGATGGCGCGCGCCGCCGCGGTCAGCGCCTTCATGGTGAGCAGGTTGCGCTGCACGTCCGGATGCACGGCGATCGGGCTCATGCCCTCCGCGGCCCCGATGGCCCGGCCCTGCCGGCGCTCGTTGGCGTAGGACAGGGCCTGCTGGTAGGCGCGCTCGGCGATCGCCACGCCCTGGAGGCCCACCGCCAGGCGGGCGTTGTTCATCATCGTGAACATGCAGGCGAGACCGCGATTCTCTTCGCCGACGAGCCATCCGACGGCGCCGCCATGATCGCCGAAGATCATCGTGCAGGTGGGCGAGGCATGGATGCCGAGCTTGTGCTCGATGGAATGGCAGCGCACGTCGTTGCGCGTGCCGTCGGGCAGGAATTTCGGCACCAGGAAGAGCGAGATGCCACGCGTCCCGGCCGGCGCATCGGGCAGGCGCGCGAGCACGAGGTGGACGATGTTGTCGGTGAGATCGTGCTCGCCGTAGGTGATGAAGATCTTCTGGCCGGTGACGCGATAGGTGCCGTCGCCCGCAGGCTCGGCGCGCGAGCGCAGGGCCGCGAGGTCCGAGCCCGCCTGCGGCTCCGTCAGGTTCATGGTCGCGGTCCACTCGCCCGAGACCAGCTTCTCGAGATAGCGGCCCTTCAGGTCGTCCGACGCGTGGGAGACGAGCGCCTCGATGGCCCCCATGGTGAGCACGGGCCCGATGCCGAAGGCCATGGAGGCGGCGTTCCACATCTCCACGCAGGCCGAGTTGAGGAGCGTCGGCAGGCCCTGCCCGCCATAATCCACCGGACCCGGCAGCGCGTTCCACCCGGCGTCCGTCCAGGCCCGGTAGGCCTGCTTCCAGCCGGGCGCCGTGGTCACCTGGCCGTCCTTGAAGGTCGCGCCGACCCGATCGCCCTCGCGGTTGAGCGGGGCGATCACGTCGTTGGCGAAGCGGCCCGCCTCCTCGAGGACGGTCTCGGCCAGATCGGCCGACAGGTCGCCATAGAGGCCGTCGGCCACGGCCCGGTCGAGGCCCGCCACGTGCCGCATGGTAAAGACGATGTCCGGGACAGGCGCGCGGTAGGTCATCAACGGTTCCTCTCAATCCGTGGGCTTTTCATGTTGACGCGAGTTCTCGCGCCGTTAAACCCGCCCGGCAAGGGCAAATGCCGCAAGGCATAGGCCCCACGGGCAAAGGATAGTTTAGACGTGAACGATCACGGGTCAATGCGCCAAACGGAGCGTCTGGCCGCCGATGCGGCGGGCCTTGCCGAAGCCGCCGCCCTCCTGCGGCGCGGCGGGCTCGTGGCCTTTCCGACGGAGACGGTCTACGGCCTTGGCGCGGATGCGACGGACGCGGAGGCAGTCGCGGGCATCTACGCGGCCAAGGAGCGTCCGAGCTTCAACCCGCTGATCTCCCATCTGGACAGCTTCGACTCGGCCAAGCGCCAGGGAGTCTTCGATGGGACAGCGACGCGGCTGGCGGAGGCCTTCTGGCCCGGGCCCCTCACCCTGGTGGTGCCGGTGGCGCCGACCTGCACCGTGTCCGATCTCGCCCGCGCGGGGCTCGACAGCGTCGGGTTGCGGGTTCCGGCCCATCCCCTCGCCCATGCGCTCCTGGAACGGACCGGCCGGCCGGTCGCCGCCCCTTCGGCGAACCGCTCGGGCCGCGTGAGCCCGACCGATGCGGAACACGTTCTGGGGGATCTCGACGGACGCATCGATGCGGTGCTGGACGGGGGAGCGGCGCGGGTCGGTGTCGAATCGACCATCGTGTCGTGCCTGGGCGGGGCGGCGCGCCTGCTCCGGCCCGGAGGGATCCCGCGCGAGGCCATCGAGGACCTGATCGGCCGACCGCTCGAAGGCGGGCCGGAGGCGGGCTCAAGCCCGCTCGCGCCGGGCATGCTCGCGTCCCATTACGCGCCGCGGGCGCAGGTGCGCCTGAACGCGGCGAGCTTTCTGCCGGGCGAGGCCGCGCTGCTGTTCGGCCCCGGGACACCTCACGGCGTGGACGCGGCCCACGCCGCCCTGAACCTCAGCGAAAACGGCGACCTCGTGGAGGCCGCCGCCCATTTGTTCTCCTATCTCCGCCGGCTCGATGCGTCCGGGGCCGCGACGATCGCCGTGAGCCCGGTTCCGGACACCGGCCTGGGCGAAGCCATCAACGACCGCCTGAGGCGCGCCGCCGCGGAGCGGTGAGGCGCCCCGAGCCGCACCGCGAGGGCCGGCACAAGGCCGGCACAAGGCCGGCCCCGACAGGACGGGTGAGTTACTTCGCGGCGAGCTTCGCGGCGATCTGGGCCACGTGCCGGCCCTGGAAGCGGGCGCCGTCGAGGTCGATTTCGCTCGGCTGGCGCGAGCCGTCGCCGGCCGCGATGGTGGAGGCGCCGTAGGGCGAGCCGCCGCGGATCTGGTCGACGCCCATCTGGCCCTGGAACGAATAAGGCAGGCCGACCACCACCATGCCGTGGTGCAGGAGCACCGGCAGGGTGGTCAGGATGGTGGCTTCCTGGCCGCCGTGCTGGGTCGCCGTGGAGGTGAAGACCGAACCGACCTTGCCGATCAGCTTGCCCTGGGCCCACAGGCCGCCGGTCTGATCGAGGAAGTTCTTCATCTGCGCCGTCATGGTGCCGTAACGGGTCGGCGTGCCGATGATGATGGCGTCGTAGTCCGGCAGCTCCTCGACGGTGGCCACGGGGGCCTTCTGGTCGGTCTTGTAGTGGGCGGCCTGAGCCACCTCGGCGGGAACGAGCTCCGGCACGCGCTTCACCACGACCTCGGCCCCGGCCTCGCGGGCGCCTTCGGCGGCGGCATAGGCCATCTGCTCGATGTGACCCCAGGACGAATAATACAGAACCAGAACCTTGGTCATGTGAACTCCGATCGGTTGAAATGAGACGCAGGACGGCTCGCTTCCGGCCGCGCATAGGATCGGACCGGAAGAACGTCGCCTGTTGGTGTTTGACGGGATGGAGGATAAGCTTTCCCTACTGCAAAACCAGTGTTAGATTTGCAGGGTCTCTCTTGCGCGGATGCAAAACCGATGACCAAGCAGCAGCATCTCGACTGGGACGATTTCAGGCTCGTAAAGATCATCGCCGAGGCCAACGGCCTGGCCGGCGCCGCCGAGCGACTCGGGGTCAACCATTCGACGGTTTTCCGCAGGCTCGGCCAGATGGAAGACAATCTGGGCGTCAAGCTCTTCGAGCGCCATCGGACCGGTTATGTCCTCACCCCGGCCGGGGAGGAGATGTCGGCGCTCGCCGAGCAGATGGACGAGAACGTCACCGCGTTCACGCGCAAGCTCGCCGGACAGGCCGTGGCGCCCACCGGAGAGCTGCGGGTCACCACCAACGACACCCTGCTCGTCCACCTCCTGACGCCGATCTTCTCCCGCTTCATCACCGCCTGCCCCGAGATGCGGCTCGACGTGGTGCTCGCCAACCAGGCGCTCAACCTGTCGAAGCGCGACGCCGACGTGGCGATCCGCGCCACGGACGATCCGCCGGAGACCCTCGTCGGGCGCCGGGTGGCGACGATCGCCTGGGCGGTCTACGGACGGGTGGAGGATTTTCCCGATGTCCGCGGTCCCGACGACGTCAGCCTGACCGACCTGTTCGACCGGCACTGGGTGGCCCTGGGCGACAACCTGGCGGCCCTGAAAGCCGCCCGCTTCGTGCGCGAGCACGTGTCTCCGGAAAACATCGTCTACAAGGTCAACACGGTCCTTGGCCTCGCCGAGTCCGTGCAGGCCGGAACCGGCATCGGCCCCCTGCCCTGTTTCATCGCGGACTCGAACCCGGATCTCGTCCGGCTCTCCGACATCAATCCGGATTTCGCCGCGGGGCTGTGGCTCCTGACCCACCCGGACCTGCGCCAATCGGCGCGCGTGCGCGCCTTCATGGACTTCATGGCCGCCGAGATCGCCAAGCAGAAGAAATGGATCGAGGGCGCAGGGAGGAGGGCTTCGGCGCCCGCGCCCGTCGCCTGAAGCATCTCTTCACGCAGAACCGGTTCCCACTTTTGCGTTCGATGCTCCAGGCCCGCGCCACTCCCGGATCGAGTCGAAACGCTCCCCCGTCATGGCCGGCCGGTCATCACCCGCCTCTCGCCGGCCATCCCGAGGCGGTGAGGCGCGGCGTTCCCGGCAATCGGGATCACCGGGACAAGCCCGGTGATGACGTGGGAGGATGGTGAGAACGGGTGATGACGTGGAGTGTTGGTAGAAGCCGGTGACAACACCCTCTACACGTCATGGCCGGCCTTGTGCCGGCCATCCCGATTGTTTGAAGCGCGGCGCCTCTCGCATCGGGATCACCGGGACGAGCCCGGTGATGACGTGGAGGGTGTGTGACCTGGTGATGACACCCTTCCCACGTCATGGCCGGCCTTGTGCCGGCCATCCCGATCTTTTGGGGCGCCGCGCTTCACCGTATCGGGATCACCGGGACAAGCCCGGTGATGACGTGGAGGGTGACCATTGTGGTGGCGCGCCCCCTCCACGCGTCATGTTTTGGCCGTCCGATGCGCTAGGCGATTTCCACCACGACGCGTCCCTTGATCCGGCCTTCGACGATTGCGCGGCCCGCCTCCAGCACCCGGTCGAGCGGGATCACCGTGGTCATGGCGGCGAGCTTGCCGTGGTCGAGCTCCCGGGCGATCCGGCTCCAGGCCTCCATGCGCAAGGCTTTCGGGGCCATCACCGAATCGACGCCGAGGAGCGCCACGTTGCGCAGGATGAAGGGCGCGACGGTCGCCGGCAGATCCATCCCGCCCGCGAGCCCGCAGGCGGCGATCGCGCCGCCATATTTCGTCATGGACAGGAGGTTGGCGAGGGTCGTGGAGCCGACCGTGTCGATTCCGGCCGCCCAGCGTTCCTTGGCGAGCGGCCGGCCGGGGCCCGCGAGTTCGCTCCGGTCGAGGATCTCGGCCGCGCCGAGGCTTTTCAGGTAATCGGCTTCTTCCGGTCGGCCGGTCGAGGCGATCACATGCCATCCGGCCCTGGCGAGGAGCGCCACGGCGACGGAGCCGACCCCGCCGACGGCGCCGGTCACGATGGCAGGACCGCGCTCCGGACGCAGCCCATGCCGTTCCAGGGCCATCAGGCACAGCATCGCCGTATAGCCGGCGGTGCCGACCGCCATGGCCTGCTCTGCGGACAGGGCCTGCGGCAGCGGGATCAGCCAGTCGCCCTTCACCCGCACCTTCTCCGCGTAGGCGCCGAGATGGGTCTCGCCCAGGCCCCAGCCGTTGAGCACGACCGCGTCGCCGGGCTTGAACGCGGGATCCGAGGAAGCCTCCACGACGCCCGCGAGATCGACGCCGGGAATCATGGGAAAGCGGCGCACCACCGGGGCCTTGCCGGTGATCGCAAGGCCATCCTTGTAGTTCAGCGTCGAGTGCGAGACGCGCACGGTCACGTCGCCGTCCATGAGGTCCGCCTCGTCGAAGCTGCGGACCCCGACACTCTGACCTGATTCATTCTTGTCGATGACGACGGCCCTGAACGTGCTCATGCCGAATCCTCCCGCGTCCATCTTTTGGCGCACCAAAGGATCAGGGCAAGGGCAAAGGCCTTAGCCCTTCGCAGCAGAGGTCGGCTTCCTTACTCCGCCGGCTGCAGGACGGGCCCGCGCGCGACCGGCTGCTCCTTGATCGGCAGGTTGATCAGCGCGGACGCGAGGCCGAGCAGAACCGACAGCCACCACACGGCGCTGTAATTGCCGTTGATCTCGTAGAGGAGCCCGCCGAGCCACACCCCGAGGAAGCCGCCGACCTGGTGCGAGAAGAACGCGAAGCCGTAGAGCATGGCCATGTAGCGGGTGCCGAACATCAGCATGACCAGGGACGAGGTGGGCGGCACGGTGGAGAGCCAGAGGAGCCCGATGGAGATGCCGAACAGGATCGACGTCGTGGGCGTGGCCGGAACCAGGATGAAGGCGGCGATCGCCACGGAGCGGCCGAGATAGATCCAGGCGAGCAGCCAGCGCTTCGACATGCGGGTGGACAGCCAGCCCGAGCCGAGGGAGCCGACCGCATTGGCCAGGCCGATGACCGCGAGGGTCCATCCGCCGACCGCCGCCGAGAGGCCCGCATCCTTGAGATAGGCCGGCAGGTGGACAGTGATGAAGGCGAGCTGGAACCCGCAGGTGAAGAAGCCGAGCACCAGCAGCACGTAGGAGCGGTGCCGGAACGCCTCCGTCAGGGCCTGCTTGATCGATTGGTTCGGAACGGCCGCCCCGCTCTGGGCGGAATCGCCCGTCGGCCGCGTGGCGAGCGCGACGGCGAGCGGCATGACGAGAAGCACGCTCGCGGCGAAGACGAGAAGCGCCTGATGCCAGCCCAGGGAATCGATCAGCACGTTCCCGATGGGCGGGAACAGGAACTGGCCGAACGAGCCGGCGGCCGTTCCGGCCCCGAAGGCCATGGGACGCCATTGCTCCGGCAGAAGCTTGCCGAACGCGCCGAGTACCAGGTTGAACGAGCAGCCGGACAGGCCGAAGCCGATGAGCACGCCGGCCCCGAGATGCAGCATGCCGGGCGTGGTGGCATAGGCCATGGCGACGAGGCCGAGCGCGTAGAGGAGCGCGCCGGCGCAGAGCACCCGGAAGGCTCCGAACCGGTCCGCCACTGCGCCCGCGAAGGGCTGGCCCAGACCCCAGAGCAGGTTCTGGATCGCGATGGCGAAGCCGAACGTGTCCCGCCCCCAGCCGTATTCCGTGATCATGGGCAGCTGGAACAGGCCGGAGGACGCCCGCGGGCCGAAGGTGATCAGGGCGATCAGGCAGCCGGCGACGACGATGATTTCCGGCGAGACGCGGGATCGAGCGGGGGAAGCTGACATGCTCACGGCCCTTTGAAGGAAGGCAGGGGTGCGCAGACTAGCCCAAGTCGTCCACCGGCAACATTGAAAGTTTGTAGGCTTTGGTATGAGGCTCTGTGATGAATAGCAGCGGGTATTCGGCTCCGATTTCCTCCCGATGCTGCACTCCGGGCTGGCGCATCGTCGAGTGCGGACGAAAGCGGGCCGCGTCGGCGGCCCGCTTTCGCCCGCGCGATGCTCTAGATCACGAAGAAGTCGTGATAGGTGAGCTTCAGATGCTTTCCGAGGGTGGCGAACTTCACCGGGGCGCCGGCACCCGAACCGTCGGCATCGTATGAGCGCGCGCCGGACTTCGTGTCGTAGATCACCCGATCCTCGTGATCCTGCGCCTTCTTGGCGCGAATGAACATGTCGGCCTTCAAGGCCTTGGGCTTGGACGCGCTTCCGGAGCCCAGCGCGGTGAAGACCTTGTTGTCGAGCCGGATCGTATCGTAGGCCGCGTCGAAGTCGTCGATCCGGTCGACGCTCTGGTCCTGGCTGGCTCGGGTGTCGAACACGAAGACGTCCTGGCCCGCGCCGCCGGAGAGCCTGTCGCTGCCTGCGCCGCCGTAAAGGATGTCGTCGCCGCCGCCGCCGACCAGGGTGTCGGCGCCGTCGCGGCCGCGCAGCAGGTTTCCGGCACTGTTGCCCTGAAGCCTGTCGGCGAAGCGTCCGCCGGTGGCATTCTCGATCGTGACGCCGTTGGCGATCGTGTAGCCGCCGGCAACGCCCTTCTCCCGGGAGACGAAGCCGCCCGCATGGGGATCTCCCGGCTCGAGGGTTGCGGAGCGAAGATCGATGGTGACACCATCGGATGCCCGGTGGCGGTGATCGTGTCCCGTCCGCCGGCATCCCAGAGACAGGACCACCCCTGCTCGTCGACGGTCGGGCTCAGGGTCGGCAGCGCGTAGACGTTGCTCCCCTGGCTCCCGTCCATGTTCTTTCCGTAGAGCGCCTGCAAGGCCGCGATGTCGAAGGCGCCGAGCCCTGCCTGATTGCCGTAGGACAGGGCGGACCCGGCCTGAGCCCAACCGGGGTTGTAGGACATGACCGTCCAGATGGCCTGGTTCAGGCCGTTCGGCCCGAGGGTTCCGGAATCCGTCACGCCCGGAAATGTCGTCGCATCCGGGCCCGTTCCGCCGTCATGCGGATGGGCCAAGCCCACGCCGTGACCGAATTCGTGCAAGACGGTGTTGAGGCCGTCACCGCCGAAATTCATCCAGCTCCATGAGGGCATCGTCGGGTCGAAGTAGCCCCAGATCTGCCCCCTGTCAGGCACCTCGTGCAGTCCGAGCGTGCTGCCGTCCAGCGGCATCTTCCACCAGACGATATTGGCCTCGGCGGCGGAACCGGCGAGGTCGAATTTCAACCCGCAGACGCTTTCATACACCTGGATCGCATAGTCGAAGATGGCCTTCTCGGCCTTGGTCCAGTTCCTGACCGACAGACCGCTCGTCAGGATGTCGCTCGGGCCGTGGACGGCGCTCGCCGCCGCGACATCGCCGCTTTGACCGAACCAGACCTTGATGGACCCGGTCGCGGTGTTCCAGGCCGTTCCGCCCCACACCAGGGCATCGACATAGGCGTTGCCGTAGCCCGTCCCCGGAACGGAATTTCGAATGGTTGCCACGGCTTCCTCACCCTCCAGCGACGCGCTTCCACCTCGATAGTACTCTGTTACACGATTCGAAGTGCCGAAGCGCACGGGCGTGAAACATACCTCAAGTCTGGCCGGGCTTGAGCTTGTAGAAAATGTGGCGTCCGATCACATCCATCTTCTTCAGGCGGCGCGCCCAATAGGGCCGGACGTAATCGGCGTGGTAATGGGTCGCGCCGCCCACGTCCGCGAGATAGGTCTTGCCCTCGAGCACGGCGCTCGCGACGCTCTTGGCGCGCTCCCAGGACTCGGTGTCGCGGATGCGCAGGGCCTTGCCCTCGCAGGCGAAGGTGAACTGGCAGGCGAGATGGCGATGCCGGTTCTGATAGACCACGCCGCAGATGCTGGACGGGTAGAGCCCGCTCTTCACCCGGTTGAGAACCACCTGGGCCACCGCCGCCTGCCCTTCGACGGGCTCGCTGCGCGCCTCGAAATAGACCGCCTCGGCGAGGCAGCGCTGCTCCTTGCTCAGGTTGTCCGGATCGATCAGGTCGGCATAGCGGGGACGGTCGGGATCGTCGCTCTTGGGCAGGATGGACAGATCCCCATAGCCGCCGCGGTCGAGGCGCGGGGATTGCAGGGACACGGGGGCGGCCGCGATTTCGATGGGCGTCGCCTCGACCGGAGCCGGGGTCGTCGACGACAGGGCGGTCGCGCGCTTCACCATGGGAGTGGTGGGGCTCGCCGCGGCCCCGGTCGAGCCCGCGGCCGCCGCGGCCGGGGACTGGACGGAGGTGGACTGGCGCGTCGTGGTGTATTCGGGCGCTTCCCAGGGCTCGAAGGCCTGCTCGGTCTCCGGCGCCTCGAGCTGGCCCTCCATGAGGACGGTCGGCGGCAGAAGCCGCTCGTCGCGGCTGTAGAGCAGCCGCGTGCTGCCCATCTGATCGAGGGTCGAGCGCAGCTGCCTGGCGCGCCGGGACAGGGTGGCGTGCGGCGCCACCAGGGGATTGCCTTTCAGGGAGCGGTCCACGATGGCATCGGGACCCGCGTCGGCCTTCCTGTCGGCCTTGAGGGGCGCGGAATCGGCAACCTCGTCCGGCAGGTCGTAGCGCGGGAGGGTCCGGAGGACATCGCGCTCGATCCCGAGCTTTCCGTCGCCGATCAAGGCGCCGGTGGGCGGGATGAGCGCGGTGTCGACGAGACGGGCGGTGGCGCTGCGCGGCGTGAAGCTCACGCCGGAATGGAGATCGTTGCTGGCCGATGCGGTGAACGAGATCAGCAATCCGGTGGCCAGCGCCCAGGGAGCCGTGGTGGCGCAGATCCATTTCACCCGAGATCGACGATACGGAAGACGCACGCGCAACACCCTGCAAAAACTCATGAACATTCCGGAGCATCCAGCAGGAGGGCTCCGATGTCGTAAAGTTATCGCGGGTTAAGGTTGATGGGTGGTTAAGGCGGGGCTCCGGTCATCTCGGTGACGCTGCGTCAGCCTGACGCCTTTCGGCCAGACGCCGCAGGGCGGATCCGGTCTCGGGATCGGCCGGGAAGAAGGCCTCGATGGCGAGCTCCGACAGGGTGACGTCGACGGGAGTCCCGAAGATCGTGGTGGTGCTGAACAGGGTGAGCAGGCCCTCCCCCGACTGGATCTGGAGCGGCACGACGATGCCGGCATAATCATGGTTCGCCTTCTGCGCCCGCGCCGCGTCGGGTGTCGGATAGGACCGCAGCTCCTCGATCAAAGCGGCCAGAACCGCATCGCCGGTCGTATCCACCTGGTGATGCAGCCTGTGGACGAGATGGTTGCGCCATTCGGTGAAGTTCACGATGCGCCGCGCAAGCCCTGCGGGATGGATGCTCAGGCGCAGCACGTTGACGGGCGGCTTCATCAGCGCCGGATCGACGTCGCCGATCAGGGATACGAGCGCGTCGTTCGCGGACACGAGCGACCAGTGCCGGTCCACCGCCAGAGCGGGATAGGGATCGTGCCCCTTGAGCACGAGATCAACCGCCTGACGCATGCTGGCGAGGGCCGGATCATCGAGGGAGCGCTGCGAATAGACCGGCGCGAAACCCGCCGACACCAGCATGATGTTGCGCTCGCGCAGGGGCATGTCGAGCTTCTCCGCCAGCAGCAGCACCATCTCGCGGCTGGGCTGGGATCGCCCGGTTTCGAGGAAGCTCAGATGCCGGGTGGAGATCTCCGCGTCGAGCGCGAGATCCATCTGGCTGAGGCGCCGGCGCTGGCGCCACTCGCGCAGGTAATCGCCCACATGTCGGTCGGTGTTCACGGGTTCGACGCTCGCTGTTCTCATGAGGGAGACCCTAGAGCATCGGACCCAAAAGTGGACTCACTTTTGGGATTGATCCGATGCTCCACTCTTGGCTGGCGCACCGTTCGACGCGAAAAACCGGGTCCACTTTTTCGCACGGTGCACTAGATCCTCGGCGCAGAGGATTTGACGGGTTGGCGACGGCGGAGGAGGGGCAGGCCTTCAGGGGCGACCAACACCTCGATGCTTCGCGCCACCCCGGGCTGACGGCGGATCAGGCCGGCCCGTTCCAAGGTCAGGATCATCTGGTGCACGGAAGGCGGCGTGACCTGGAAATGGCGCTGCATGTCGGTCTCGGCCGGAGGGCGGCCATGGACGCGCGTGTAGGCGTCGATGAAGGCCAGGTACTGACCCTGCCGGTCAGTGAAGCTTTTCTCAGACATCCGCCATACGCTCGCTTCATCGGCTGATTCATCTCGGCCTCTTACACGGGAGGCCGAGATGACCATACGCTACCGGGTTGAGCTGAGCGAGGCCGAGCACACCCAACTCCAGGCGATGCTCAGCGGCGGCAAGTATGCGGCCCGAAAGCTCAAGCGCGCGCAGATCCTGCTGGCGGCTGATGCTGGGGTGCCGGACGAGACGATTGCCCAGAGTGTCGCTGTGGGCGGCTCGACCGTGTACCGGACCAAGCGTCGCTTCGTGG